>CAZFQM010000219.1:0-2240 GCA_964520995.1 uncultured Oscillospiraceae bacterium | reverse complement strand
AAATCATCGATACGATTTTATCGTTGGAGCGTGCAGACCATTTCATCATTGCCCTAGCCGATGTCATCAAGCGGCTGGCGGTCGATCGCCTACACATTATCGGAGACATTTTCGACCGCGGAGAGCGCCCCGACATGATTATGGATATGCTGATGGAACACCACGCAGTGGATATTCAGTGGGGCAACCATGACATTCTTTGGATGGGTGCCGCCGCGGGTAGCATGGCTTGTATAGCCAACGTGCTTCGAATTTGTCTGCACTATCACAACCTGGAGGTCTTAGAGGTAGGCTACGGCATCAATCTGCGACCGTTGACCCTGTTTGCACAGGAAACCTATCAGCCGAGTACTCGCTTTATTCCGCAAGTCAGCGACTCCAAACGACATTCGCAAAAGGATCTGTCCCTGCTTGCGCAGATGCACAAGGCGATTGCCGTCATTCAGCTCAAGCTGGAGGGACAGCTTCTGCAAAGGCATCCGGAATACGAAATGGACGACCGCCTGCTGCTGGACAAAATAGACATCCGGCAAAACACCGTTGTCATCCGCGGAAAGAGCTATCCGCTTGCTGACAGTGATTTTCCGACCTTAAACCCTAATGCACCCTATCTGTTGACAGCGGAGGAGCAAGACCTGATAGAGGATTTGCAAAACAGCTTTCTCCATTGTGACAAGCTCCAAAAGCAGGTGAAATTTCTCTTTGAGCAAGGGAGTATTTACAAATGCCATAACGGCAATTTACTGTACCACAGCTGCATCCCCTTAAAAGCCGACGGAAGCTTTGACAGCCTTACAATCTGCAATCAGGAGCTGCAGGGCAAAAAGCTGATGGACACCGCTGAATTCATCGTCAGGGAGGGATATTTTTCAAAGCTCGGCAGTATTCAAAAGGATTACGGCTTGGATTTTATCTGGTATCTGTGGTGCGGCAAAAAGTCTCCTCTGTTCGGGCGGGAAAGAATGACCACCTTTGAGCGCCTTTTTGTTGCGGACGAAGAATGTCGAAAGGAGCCGCAAAACCCTTACTACCGACATATTGAAAACGAAGCGATCTGTACCGCCATTCTCACCGAATTCGGCATTGATGACCCCAATGCACATATTGTCAACGGTCATGTTCCGGTTCGCCTAATCGACGGAGAAAGCCCGCTGAAAGCCGGCGGAAAAGCGATTGTAATCGACGGGGGGCTATGCAAGGCTTATCAGGCACAAACCGGTATTGCAGGCTACACGCTGGTATACAATTCGCACGGAATGCGTTTGGTGGCGCATCAGCCCTTTGAGGGCTTGGAGGAAGCCATCCAAAAGAATACCGATATTCATTCCTCCTCCGACATTTTCGAGACGCGGCAAACGCGCATGAAGGTGATGGATACCGACATCGGCAAAAGCATCAAGGACAAAATCGAAGATTTGAATATGCTGATTTCCGCCTATCAAATGGGCTTTATCTCATTGAAAAATTGACACCGAAAAAAAGGACTATAGCCTTCATCGACACTCCCACGGTTCGGGAAGCATTCTGTCGAGAGCTATAGTCCTTTTATTGTCTGTCAAATCAATTGTGCAATCGTTACCTTGTCAAGCTCCGCTTGAACCATCTTGGATATTTCAAAAAACACCCTTTGCACCTTGCAGGAGGTCTTGCCCTCCCGATTACAGCCCTGCTCAGGATTTAAGCATCGGCTGAGATAATATGTACCCTCCACCGTTTCGATAATACTTGCCAAAGTAATCTCTTCCGGTTTTTTGTTTAACTCGTAGCCACCCTGTGTCCCCTTAAAGGATTTCACGATTTTTTCCGCCACAAGCTTACGCAAAATTTTCAAAGCAAAGCGAAGCGTGACCTCGGTATTTTCCGCAATATTTTTTGCTTCTACCCGCTTATTGGTCTGTGCGAGATATAAAACAATACGAATCGCATAATCCGTTTCCAATGTAATATGCATGACTTATCTCCGTTTCAAGCTTTCACGCTTTTAATTATACCAAAACGATATACTTAAATTATATCCCAACAAAATCGCTTTGTCAAGCAAAGATTGCAATTAGTCCAAAAAGTCCTTTAAGCGCTTGCTTCTGCTCGGATGACGAAGCTTTCTGAGCGCTTTTGCCTCAATTTGACGAATGCGTTCCCGCGTCACATTAAACTCCTTGCCAACCTCCTCCAGGGTTCTGGAGCGTCCGTCCTCTAAGCCGAAGCGCAATCGAAGAACCTTTTCCTCACGATCGGTCAAA
>CAZFQM010000218.1:0-3374 GCA_964520995.1 uncultured Oscillospiraceae bacterium | reverse complement strand
TCCGCCAAAAAGGAGAACTTCTCAAACGAGCGTTCTTTTTGTGGAAAACTCTGTTGAAAATGTGGAAATCAATTATATTATTTCGGAAAATTACAATTTGTAAAAAATTTGACAAAATAAAGAGGCTATCCCGACACGAATATCGAGATAACCCCTTGAAGTAGGCTGTTATTTGATTTTTCTGCTTTCCAAATAGAAGCGCTTGTCGTTGGCGTGCCCCATGGAAAAGGTTTTCCGCGGCAGAGCGCCGTCTAATTGAATGGTGCGGAACAGATCGGACTTGTCTGTTTTCGGCAGGATTAAGCCGATGCTGTTCGGCTTGGAGGCGAGCGCCATTACGACATCGTCCCCATGGATGTAGTCTATTTTTCCGCCGTACTTGGAAAGGTAGATGTCAATGTAGCTCTGTAGAGTACCGACGCAAAGATTGGAGGTCGGATTCATAATGGAAACGGTTTCCATCTTGCTTCCGGTGACATACTTGAAGATTTGAACGCCGTCATCGTCGGGAGATATTTCGAAAAACTCGGTCATTTTCCGCAGGAAGTGATCGGGATTGATGTCGGTGATTACGCGGTGAATCGGCTCGAATTGCAGGGAATCGTCATGCAGATTTACCACCTCGGCGAGAGCAAATCGAGCGGGGGAATCGGTAAAATCGCAATCGGGGTGGTCTGCCTTCAGCTTTTCATAGCAGGCCTTTGCGGTAGCCAGGGAATGGTTCCCGTCTCCGACTGCAAACAGGAGCGGTGCCGCGGATTCCTTTGCCTGCGCCTCATAAAGTGCGGTAAGCGCTTGATTGGTTTTTTCGATATGCGACCGGTCAAGTAGATATCCGGTCAATCGACCGCCGTTTTGCATTAAGGGGAAGTCATAAAGCTTTTTGTATTCTGTGCGGCATTCGGTCAGCGGCTCGATGACCGTTTTTTCGGGGTCATCAATCAGCAGCATGATGTGAGGCAGCTCAAGAGGTGCGTTCTCCCGCACTTTCATGCGGGGAGGGATTCGCTCCAAAACAGTGCCCTCGGTAGCACGGATGAGGGATTCGGAGCCGACCGCGTAATCGTATTGCTCCAGGTCCACTGCGCCGATAATTCCTCTGCGAACCGAGCCGTCTGCCAGGGTACGCTCCAGATAGAAATATGCCGCGGGATATTCTTCGAAAATACCTTGCTCCAGATATTTTTGCATGGTTTGATGAATGGAGGAAATTTGTTGAGAAACATTCTCTTGCTCCAGATAGACCTCGGGGAGAATCAAGTGGAGTGTCGAGGGGGCATCGCCGACGAGCTGCGCTGTTTTTTCCCAATATTCCGGTTCGGAGGTATACTGGTCACAAGCAACAACGCTCCATTTGGAAAAATCCGTTTCTTTCGGCAGTAGAATATCTGCCGTTCCAAAGCCAATTTTTTTCATACTGTCGGGTACCGCTTCTCTTGATAAAAGCGACCCTTTCCCGCCTTTCTTATTCCGATGGTCAGTGCCGCAACACGCGGCAGGGTCAAGCGCGACCGAAAGAGCATTCGAGTCTTGCTTTCCATTAACAGTATATCATAAAATCCGAATTTTCACAACCGCCTAATACCAAAGAAAATCGGAAGCGGCAAAAGAATTTTATTGTGAAAAAAGCGGCTTATTTGAGGTCGGCGGTCGAAAGCAAGGAGGTAATTTTCGACAAGGGATGAAAAAATTGCTGTCCCCTGTCGAATATGCGGCGCTCCCTTTGTGACATAAAAGGAGAGGAATATCGCTTTGGGAAGCGAAGAATTGAAAAGCTCGGAAATAGCGACAAGGACGCTGTCTCTGAATGCCGAAAATTATAATTTTTTACCATTCTTTGGTGATAGCACCAACTTCGACCGCATTCGCCTTGCCAAAAAATGTGCAATATGGTAGTATTTTGGCAGAGTGAAACAGAGGGGCGCCGAAAGTCGGAAAACGATTGCCTGCCGCTTTGCCCAAAGAAAGCGGGGGACACGCTCTGATGTTTTGGCTTTAAAGTCTGATTGAAAAACCGAAAATGACAAAAATATAAGAGAAATGAGGATTGTTTATGGAACAGCAAGCCAAGGTCATCATCGGGGATGATTCTGCCGAATTCGGTCAAATCTGCAAAGGAATATTGGAAAGCTACGGATTTTCGGTGCTCATGCTGCCCAAGGACGGAAATGCGGTGTGGCGGGCGATAGAGGGCGGCACGGCATCGGTCGTGGTAATGGATGCGTATATGAAAAATTTGGATGCGGTGGCTGTGATGAAGCTGGTCAATCAATCGGAGCGGACCGATAAACCGGCATTTATCGTGACCTCCGCCTATGATAACGCCTTTACCCAAAGCGAGGCGATGAAGCAGGGTGCGGCATATTATGTACTGAAGCCGTTTGACTTAACTGTTTTGGCGGAGCGAATCAAGGATTTGACCGGCTTTATCAGAGAGGGATTGACCCAAGAGGAATCTGCCGCGAGAGGATGTGCGGACGATTTGGAGGGTGAGGTGACCGAGATTTTGCATCAGATTGGCGTGCCGGCGCATATTAAGGGGTATCACTACCTGCGGGAGGGAATCATGCTGGCGGTGACCGACCGGGAGGCGCTAAGCTCGATCACGAAAATTCTGTATCAGATGGTGGCAAAGAAGTTTTCCACTACCGCTTCTCGTGTGGAACGTGCAATCCGCCATGCGATTGAGGTGGCGTGGGACAGAGGGGATGTCGATGTGTTGAATTCGTTTTTCGGCTATACCATACATAACCTGCGGGGAAAGCCGACCAACAGCGAGTTTATCGCCATGATTGCAGACAATCTGTCTCTGGCGCAAAATCGGCGGAAGCAGGCATAAGTCTCTTCATCGGGGAATGTCGACAAAACTTTTCCCGATGCGGCTCTGCTTGAGAAAAACGAAAATGCGTAAGAGGCTTGCTTCTCACCTCTTACGCATTTCTTGTTCATTTGCCGTATGGAAGCTTTTACTGCTCCGTTTTTTCGATGAATTTGCGATAGGCAGCCCGTAGCTCCTCGGCAGTTGCTTCGGGACAGGTCGGATTGCAATGCGCCCAAACGCCGGTTTCGCTGGAGGCGTTGAATTTCACCTTGTCGGCGCTCCGCATCGGCGGAAAGAACTCCACATGGAAGTGGTAATATTCGGAGGTGTCCTCTCCGTTAACCGGTGCATTGTGCATACACATCATGTAGGGAAAGCGGATATCAAATAGGCTGTCCAGCATACCGACGGTATTTTTCAGCGTTTCGGCAAAGGAGATGCGCTCCTCCGGTGTGAATTCCGCAATGTTTTGACAGTGGCGGTTGCTCATGATGTAGACGCCGTACGGATATTCGGTAAAAAAGGGGAGAAAAACGGTAAAGTGCCGATTGGA
>CAZFQM010000217.1:0-3393 GCA_964520995.1 uncultured Oscillospiraceae bacterium | reverse complement strand
AAATATATTCCGCTAAAAAATACCTTTGAAAAAAGCAGAGTGACAACAGCTGGCACAGCAACAACAGGCAGACAAAAACAGCCGAAAGCAACAACTGTATCAAAAAAAGCACCTGCGCATCCACGAAATACTTCAGCGAGCAAATCAATGCGAAAACAAGGAACGCGGGGAGATTGAGCAACAGCCAATACAGCACCTTTTTCACCCAAAGCAGAAGATGAAGAGAAAAAGCGCCGATAAATCCTTGAAAGTCGGTAAAGAAATCAAAGATAGCCGAAACAGGAGGCGAATCGGCACCCGCTATCCCCAAATACCATTTTTTTATCCCGAGAGAGAGCGGCGAATAAATAAGGAGGTAAAGAAGCGCCGTTCCGAAAAGAATCACCAGATTCGCCGCGCTGAGGTCAACCGCATCATCCGGATAGAATCCGGGGGTCTGCATATAATCGGCAAAAGAGGAAATCCCCAGCAGGTACCTCGGCAATTTTTCAATGAGCGCAATAAAAAGCAAAAAAGAGAAAGAAATCAGAACAACCGCAAATGCTTTTCCCCAATTGTTTCGCATGGCAAGCCATGCATCCCGCTTTATCAGTTTTCTTTTATTCATGTTTCAGCAATTCCCGTTCTTTTTAATAGTCTTTTCAACTATCAATATGACCCGATTTGCTTCCATCTATTCCCGATTGTCGATTTCGACAACATCGTAATCGAGTGAGGAAGCGGTATCGGCACAGCCGTAGGGCAGCGGGTCAAACACCTCAAACACCTGTCCGCCCGCCCAAATTTGCGGTGTAATCAGCGCCGTATAGCCTTTTCCGCTTCCGACCCGCCAATCCAGTGGCTTTCTTCTGGGATATCCGAACATGGAAAGAAGCCCCATAATAACTCCGCCGTGGGTCACTACCGCCGCGTCGAAAATTTTCGATTTCATCATATCGGCAAGAATTTTTTCAAACCCGCTTTGCAGGCGCAGATAAAAGGCGTGCCTGTCCTCACCGCCGGTCGGAGCGCCCACCATGCCGTCTGCCAGCCATTTTTGAAAATCCGCGTTTTCCTGCAGCTCCGACATTGTCTTATCTTCAAACGCACCGAAATCATATTCCTTGATTTCATCCACCGACTCGGTCAATATGTCGGGGAAAAGGATGTCGGCAGTCTGCACACATCTCAATAACGGGCTGGTATAAACCTTCTGCACCCGCGGATACTCATATTCATGCCGCAATTCATCCAGCTCTTCGATTCCCTCTCGGCAAAGAGGATAATCGGTAATACCGACATATCTGCCATCCAAATTACCCTGTGTAATGCCATGGCGGATTAAATGTATTTTATAAGTCTTAATAAGAACACGTCCCAACCGATAAAAATAAATTCTCGGACACCCACCTGCCAAACGACAAATACCGTCCGAAAAGCAAGGTATTCTAGTTTATTATAATATGTTTTCGTTCATTTTGCAATTCATTCGGCGCATTTTTTCATAAAAGTTTTTGCAAAATAAAAATGAACAATTTTTTGATAAAAATTTTTCTGAAAAATATGCTTTACAAAAGGTATGAAATCGGATATAATTTACTGTACGTTAATTGTTTTGGAGGACATACTATGAATACTGATTTTTCAAGAATTTTAACACTGTTAAGAAAAGAAAAAGGAATCAGTCAAAAGCTCGCGGCGGCAGAGCTGAATATTTCGCAGGCATTACTGTCTCATTATGAAAAAGGTATTCGGGAATGCGGCTTGGATTTCGTCATTCGTGCCGCTGACTTTTACGGTGTGTCCTGTGACTACCTGTTGGGCAGGTCACCGGAGCGAACCGGAGCCACTCTTTCGGTAGAGGACATTCCGGATGAGGATGAAAATATCAAGGACAATGTCTATCGTGGCAGTGTCCTACCCGTATTGAATAAAAAATTGATTGTAAATTCGTTGAACGTTTTGTTTGACCTGCTGCAAAAAGCGAAAAGCAAGGCTTTAACCGCAGAGGTTTCCTCCTTTTTAATGCTTTCGGTCTACAGAATGTTCCGTATTGTCTATAACGCCAACTCCAAAAATCAGCAATCGCTTTTCACTCTGCCGAAATCCGTTGCCAATGCACAGGCTGCCGCACAAATGACCCTCAACGAAGCCAATGCAACGGCGATTGTCTCGGGTGAAAGCATCAAAGGTGTCGATACATTGAAAAATACGGATGACCTGTATATGACTACCGACAGCATTTCAGCAGATTATCCGCAGATGGCGTCCTCCCTGTTTAACCTAATCCAAAACAGCGAAAACAAACTCATCAAAAACGGCAAATAAAGCTTTCCTCACTTGAAAGCCCCGAGCGTCCGCAAAACAGATGCTCGGGGCTTTTTTCGCTTTACTCCGAAATATAAGGCGTGCCGAAAGAAATCGGCGGTCGATCCATGGCGGTCAACAGCTCCATTCCGATATTCTTTCCCAGCAAAACGGCAGACTTCACCGCCGTTGCCTCGCCGGTAAACGCAAGAATCACCTCGTTTGAATGGCTTGTTCCCTGCGACGGAGTCATATATTGCAAAATTTCAATACCGTATGCTTTGACGGCGCGATCCGCCATCACTAAACCAATCGCGGCGGGAGAGCCTGCCATAAAGCCGAACGGTCGTCCGAGAGGAGCCGAAAACGCTTTCTGCAACGCTTCGCCCGCGCCGGCGGAATACGCAAACTCCAAATGCCCCGCATCGTTGATGTGAACCTCTCCCGCATAACGCTTGATATGTTCCAATGCCGATTTTACGGCGTGAGTGACATCCGAAACATTCTCGGCACCGAGGATAATGAAATTTCCGTGGCCACCCCAGCCCTTGGTGTCCCGCGGCAGCTCCACCGATAGCAATTTTGCGTTTGTTTCCTTTATTGCTTCGTCGGCAGCCAGAATCTGCCCTGCCGCGCCGGTACGCGAGCTGAGCAAGCCGAGTGAGGAATACCGCGGATCGATGTTCATTGCAGCGCGGAGTGTCGGATCCACCCCCGCAATAACCAATCCGATGGTATCAAGCGGTGCAACGCCGATAAGCTCGGTAAGTCGACTATCCTTAAAAAAATCCCGATTCATGAAAGACCTCTGAAAAATATTGATTGATTATAGTTTAGCATGATTTCGCCGCAATGTAAAGAAAAAAAGATATTTCGTTTTATTTTGTCGGATTTCATGCTGTCAAAATGCGCTTCTTTTACAGATTGTCGACACGTTCTTTTATTTTACCCGTTCCTCCGTCCTGCCGAAGGTGCATTCCAGGTCCATCTCCGGAATAGTCAGCCGCAGTAAGGAACCTGTCTCCTTATCGACCTGCAATTCAAAATTCCCGTTGTCAGTCTCTCCTTTAAGCAAAACGGTTTTTCCGCTTTTTTTCATTGATATTC
>CAZFQM010000216.1:0-3426 GCA_964520995.1 uncultured Oscillospiraceae bacterium | reverse complement strand
ATTGGTATACCGATGCCGAAAAATAATGCAAGGTCAATGATATGGCGTTACCGAATTTTGTTTAGGAAAGGGATGCTTTCTATGTTTCAAACGAACGGAAAAAAATACGGCACTCTACTTATTGCGATAATCTTGTTATTTGCTTGTTCTGCCTGTTCCGGCGTGTCGGAGCAGAGCAGTGAACTGTCTGCGGATGCACCAGGCGCTATTTCCGATACCATGACCTCCTCCGAGGAGGAGACAGGCTCTGCTGCCGTAACGGCTTCCTCGGTGGAAACAGCGACCTCTTCCCAAGGCAACAGCTCCGATTCTGCGGAACAGCTTGTCGGAAGCACTGCCGATGCGTGGAATTTGATTCTTGTCAATCTTGACCATCCGTTGACCGAAGAGCTGGATGAGCATTTGATTGATCTGAAGGTGGCAAAGGTCGCAAAAGGCAGAAGATTTGATGAGCGTGCCGCGCAGGATTTATACGCTATGTTTGATGCCGCAAAGGAAGCGGGACATAACCTCTATTCCCGCTCGACCTATCGTACCTTTCGGTTACAGCAAACTTATTATGATGCCCACGTCAATAACTACATGAAGCAGGGAATGACACGTGCCGAGGCGGAAAAGAAAACCGAGGAATATACGGCTCGCCCTAAAACGAGCGAGCACCATACCGGTCTTGCAATTGATATCACCACCGACGAATGGGAGAATGCCGGCAAGGGACTTTCCACCTCCTTTGAAAATACCGAGGCCAGCAAGTGGCTAAAGGAGAATGCGCACAAATACGGCTTTATTTTGCGTTATCCGAAAGAAAAGGAGAGCATTACCAAAATTAAGTATGAGCCTTGGCATTTCCGCTATGTCGGAGAGGAGCACGCAACGAAAATATATCGGCAGGGCATCTGCTTGGAGGAATATGTCGCATCGTTGGCTTGATTTGCAGACAGCTATTGACTTATCGGCAAAAGAATAGTAAAATTTACTTTAGGAAACGAACATCTGAAAAAGATGGATGAAAAGGAGCAATGACTTATGGCAGAGCAAATGGAAGAAATGGATTACACACCCGATATTTACACCTTGATTGATGAAGAGGGAAAGGAGCAAGCTTTCGAGCTGCTGGATGCAATGGAAGTAGAGGATCAGCGGTATTTCGCATTGATTCCTTATTTTGAGCATCCCGAGGATGCAATCGAGGATGACGGCGACCTGGTGGTCTTAAAGTCGGAGATGGTAGACGGTGAAGAAATGATGGCTACTATTGATGACGATGAGGAATACGAGCGGATCGGCAATATGTTCTTAGAGCGTATCAATGAGATGTTCGAGGATGAATGGGACGACGAAGCCGAGGAACAATAAGTCGGCTTCCGCTTCGGCGGAATAAAGCGGCATTTAGAAGCCGTATGAGAGATGCTTTACGACAGAAAAGCGGCGGGAATTCGAAATTTTTCGAATTCCCGAAAATAAAAAGAAAAAAATACTTGACGTATTACGAAATACGTGTTATAATTGATATACCTCTAAAAGGGTCTATTTTTTTGTGCGCTTTTTTACACAAAAAAATCGACGGAACAATCGAAGTCTGAATAGGCAAGGGACGGCTTGGTCGATACCGGATAGGACAAGGTCGGCTTTTCCCTAGGAATACGGAGAACGGTAAGTCGGACTTTTCGAGGGAGGCAAGAAATAAATCCGTTATGCAGGAGGTGCCGATATGAGGGTAAAGATTACCTTGGCTTGCACAGAGTGCAAACAGCGTAATTACAACACAATGAAGAACAAAAAGAATGATCCTGACAGGCTGGAAATGAACAAGTATTGTCGTTTCTGCAGAAAACACACGCTTCATAAGGAAACGAAATAACGAAAGGTGGTCGATTTTTCATGGCTGAAGCTAAAGCAGGAAAAAAGCCGGGCTTTTTCAAAAAGGTTGCCGCTTATTTCAGAGATCTGAAAAGCGAATTCAAAAAAGTCACTTGGCCGACCAAAAAACAAGTAATCAATAACACAATCGTTGTTTTGGTTGCCATAGTTGTTGCGGGTGTTGTCGTATGGGGACTTGACTCGATTTTAACTTTGTTAATTCGGTTGCTTCTCCAAAGAGCTTAATCAAGCGGAGGTATTGCAGATATGTCAGAAACCGCAAAATGGTATGTTGTGCACACTTATTCCGGTTATGAAAATAAAGTGGCGCAAAATATCGAAAAGGTTGTTGAAAATCACAAGCTTCATGACTTGATTGAGGAAATCAAGGTTCCCACCGAAACCGTTGTTGAAGTAAAGGATGACGGTTCTAAAAAGGAAGTGGAACGCAAAATCTTTCCGGGTTATGTGCTCGTAAAGATGATCCTGACCGATGATTCATGGTATGTCGTGAGAAATATTCGCGGTGTTACCGGATTTGTCGGACCGTCTTCAAAGCCGGTTCCGTTGAGCGACAAAGAGGTTGAAGCTCTTGGCGTGGATACGAAGCAGGTGGAGGTAGACTATGCAGCGGGAGACAACGTCAAGGTGGTTGACGGACCGTTAAAGGACTTTATCGGTAAGGTTGAACTGGTTGACGCTGATAAAAATCTGGTTAAAGTAATTGTATCTATGTTCGGACGTGAAACACCGGTAGAACTGACTTTGGATCAGGTCGTATCCTGCAAAGAATTTTAGAAAACCCATGTCTGTTTTACAGACGATTCAGATAACTTGAACGCTTTGGCTTCATGAATCTGAAAGTGGGAGGAACAGGTAAAAATAAGACTGTTCCGCCAATTACCACAATTATGGAGGTGCAAACAATGGCTCAAAAGGTAACAGGCTTTATTAAGCTGCAAATACCTGCCGGAAAAGCTACTCCGGCACCGCCGGTCGGTCCTGCATTAGGTCAGCACGGCGTTAACATTATGTCATTTACAAAGGAATTCAATGAGCGTACAAAGAATGATGCGGGATTGATTATCCCTGTTGTTATTACTGTATACGCAGACCGCTCCTTTACCTTTGTAACAAAAACACCGCCCGCGGCTGTTTTAATTAAAAAAGCTTGCGGAATCGAAAGCGGTTCCGGTGTACCGAACAAAACAAAGGTTGCAAAGATTACCAGGGAGCAGGTTAAACAAATCGCCGAGCAAAAAATGCCCGACTTGAACGCCGCAAATGTCGATTCAGCGATGAGTATGATCGCCGGTACAGCTCGTTCTATGGGTATCGAAGTCGTCGATTAATTGCCCGCTGGTGGGAGGAAAAATCCGCTATTAACCACTCATGAGGGAGGAAAATTGTAATGAAACACGGTAAAAAATACGTTGACAGCACAAAGCTGGTTGACCGTAATACAATGTATGATACTGCCGAAGCGATCGGATTGGCTGTTCAAACTGCAAAAGCTAAGTTCGACGAAACGGTAGAATTGCATATCAGACTGGGCGTAGACTCTCG
>CAZFQM010000215.1:0-3457 GCA_964520995.1 uncultured Oscillospiraceae bacterium | reverse complement strand
CGGCAGCTTCGATTGCAGCTACCAAACCTCTTGTCTCTACCATTCCCAATGCTTCTAACATAATCATTTTTCTCCTTTATAAATTATTTATTGTTTCTTAATTTATCTCTACCCAACGCACTGCGTTCGGCAAGCTTTTCGGTATCGCTTTCCTGTCGTGTAATCACATGAGAAGTAATAAACATCTTGCGCTCTTTAGCTACGGCTATTCCGGCTTCCACCGCTTGCTCAACTGCTGCAACATCGCCCTCAAACTTAACAACCATAACCAACGGAACCGATACTGTCTTTAACACTTCGGGAGAAGGCTTGTTGTTATCCAAGGCGATAATCTTGACGTCAGCCGCTTTGGCGACCGCATCCGCTACCACAATCGCAGTAGCAAAGCCGTAAACTTCAATTAAACCAAGTGCCATAATTCACCTCGTTTTGATTATTCGGCGACATATGCAATTTTGATGCCCTGCATAGAAACGTTGACTTCCATTGCTTCGTTCATTTTATCCAACGGGAAACGATGGGTAATCAAATCTTCTATCGGCAAGCCCATAAATTCCGCCTGCTTTAAGAAAGCAATGGTTGTCGGATATTCATGCGCGCCGTAGGTCCAAGAACCAACCAGATTGATCTCCTTGTTGCAGAGGTCAAAGTGCGGATTGATGGTACAATCGCCGTTATTGACAAAGAAGCCCATTTCGCACAAGCCGCCGCCGCGACGAATAAATTTGTAAACATCTGCCGCTGCTTTCGGTGCACCGGTACACTGGAAAGCAAAATCAGCGCCGGAACCGTTTGTTACCGCTTTAACCTCTTCCACTCTGGCATCCAAATCCGGAGTTTCTTTGAAGTTGATTGTCTTCATGGCGCCGAGACGTTTTGCCATCTCCAAGCGCTTTGCATCGCCGTCTAATGCGATGATATAGTTGATTCCGCTTGCTTTGAGCACTGCGGTCATCATCAAGCCAACCGGTCCGCAGCCCTGCAACAGAACCTTGCTGTTGAAGTTTAGCAAGCCGGTGGATTGTGCACGACCGATTGCATGAACACAAACAGCTGCAAGCTCTAACAGCATTCTCTGATTCAAATTCAGCTCGCTGACTACAAAGAAAGTGGAGCCTTTTCCGATCAGCATATGAGAAGCAAACCAGCCGTTCAGTGCTTGGTTTTTGTTCGGAATCAAGCCGTAAATTCCTTGATTTTCACAAAGATGCGGCTGATCCGGATGGAGCATACAGGAGTTGCAATGTCCGCAGCTGATAACCGAGGTAACCAATTTGTCACCGATTTTAATCGGGTTGCCGGCAGAGTCGATTTTGACGTTTTTGCCCATCGCAATAACCTCACCGGTTCCCTCATGTCCGAGAATGACAGGGATATATCCGAACGGATCTCCTTTCCATTCATGAACATCTGTGCCGCAGATACCACAGCCTTCCACTTTTACCAAAATATCGTCATCGCCGACTTCGGGAATCGGAAATTCCATAATTTCCATTTTTCTCTCACCGGTCAACATGGAAACCCGAGCGGTTTTCGGAATGGAACCGGCAGCAGAGCTGGCTTTCGGTTTAGACGAGGTCATTTCGGATAAAACGGAACGAACGATATCTTGAATATCTTGTTCATTAACTTGCATATGAAAACCTCTTTCTTTTAGATAATGCCGTTGGCGTTATCTTGGATTTTATATAATTCTGAAGGATTCCGTCATAACGCAACGACGCAATCTGGTGAAGCTGCGAGCAGAGGTCAAGCCCTCTCCGGTCGGTCCTGCGATCGTAAAGGTGGTATGTCCCTCTCCGCCGAAGCCGATACCCGCATAGGACGGTGCGTTTTTGACGAAGATCGTTGTTTCAACCGCACGAGCAAACTTGGTCAGATTGTCTACATTCTTGGAATGCATATGTGCGGTATGACGATTTCCGTGCTCAGCTTGAACTGCCTTCTCGATTGCTTCATCAATATCATTCACTGCCACAACCGGTAAAATCGGCATCATCAGCTCATGCTGCACAAACGGATGCTCCGCTGTTGTCTCATAAACGATACAACGGATTTCATCTCCGACTTCGATTCCGACCTCTGCCAAAATTTTCTTAGCATCCTTGCCGACCCATTTTTTATTGATCGTCAAGCCCTTTTCGGTCTCAACCATAACGGTTTTCAAAATCTTCTCCGCTTCCTCATCATTGATAAGATAAGCGCCGTTTTGTGTCATGTAGTAGGTCAATTCATCTCTGACATTGTCAAATACAAAGACCTCTTTTTCGGCAATGCAAGGCAGATTGTTATCAAAGGTACAACCGTCGATAATATCCTTTGCCGCCTTTTTGACATCCGCGGGATCATCAACGATAACCGGAGGATTGCCTGCACCCGCACCGATTGCTTTTTTGCCGGAGGACAGCATCGCTTTGACAACGCCGGGACCACCGGTGCAAACCAGCATTTTTACCAACGGGCTTTTTACCATAGCATCGGCAGATTGCATGGTCGGTTTCGCAACCGAGCAAACCAGGTTAGCCGGACCGCCGCAAGCAATGGAAGCACGGTTTACCAAATCTACCGCATAGTTTGCGGTCATGGTTGCATGAGGATGCGGATTAAATACAACCGCATTTCCCGCCGCAAACATACCGATTGCATTACACAATACGGTCTCGCTCGGATTGGTACTCGGTGTTATACTACCTATAATACCAAATGGAGCGGTTTCCGTCAAGGTCAAACCAAAATCTCCTGTTTTTGCGGTAGTTACCAAGTCCTCGGTTCCGGGAGTTTTGTTGGCAACCAAAATGTGTTTGAGTGTTTTGTGGTCAACTCGACCCATTCCGGTTTCCTCAACGCCCATTTTCGCCATGATTTCAGCATCATCTAAAATCAGCTTTCGGATTTGAGTGATAATCTTTTCTTTGTCCTCCACAGACATTGCGCGAATTTTTTTGTAAGCTTCGTCAGCTGCCTGAATTGCTTCTTCCATCGTAGCAAAAATACCGAAGTACGCTCTTCCGTTATATGAAGTTGAGGTGTATCCCGGATTCTGCTCCGCCTTTGCCTCTTTTACTTTCTTGACTTCTTTGGCTTCTTGAGCATCCGCTTTTGCTTCGGCACTCGCCGCTTCGGAAGCAATTCTGGTAACTACTTTTTTTACAATTTCGCTTACCTGTGATTCTGTAATTGATTCGTTCACTTAATACCCTCCTTCAAATATTTTCTTGCCAAACTCCGCAAGCGCCGTATCCTGCTCGGCAGACCCGCCACTGACACCCAATGCACCGACAATTTCGCCGTTCACCGTCAATGTCACGCCGCCGCCGAAGATAACAATTCTTCCGGAATTTGTATATTGTAATCCATGTAATGAAGCACCCGGACGGCTTAATTCGCCGACCTGTTCCGTGCTCATTTTTAAGGATGTACTGGTAAAAGCTTTGTTTATTGCAATATCAATACTGGC
>CAZFQM010000214.1:0-3473 GCA_964520995.1 uncultured Oscillospiraceae bacterium | reverse complement strand
AAATCCGGGTCACAATCAATATCGGTACCCGAAATTTTATTGCCGCTTTCATCTACTTCATAAAGCTCGGGCTTTGCAAAATAGATTTCTTTTTCCCGGTTCTGATTACCCTCTTGGTAATAGATTCTTAAATCGGTTCCCTGTGCGGTAAAGGTATAGGTAAGCTCTCCGGTGGTTGCATCAAAGCTCGCGCCCTCCTGCAAAACACCGTCAATGACGATTTTCTTCGTCTCGCCGCCCATTGCTCCTCCGCTCAGCGCAAAGAATGAGCCATCCGTGCCCTTTACATATTTATAGAGCATTTTGTAGGTATAGGTTTTGCCCTCCGTAACGGTCACGAAATGGCTCAAATCCGCATCATAACTCCATTCATGGCTATGCATTGCGGTTATGGTGTCACTTTCGGCACTTGCCGAAAAGTCAACATTGATCAACCCGGAGAAAAAAGCAACAAAAACAAGAGCAAACGCCGTAACAGCCGATAAAGCCTTATTTACAAGCTTTTTCGTCTTTTCGCTTATTTTCATGAAATCTCATTCCTTTCATTTTCGGATTACTTCAAGACCTTGTCCCAATAAGTTTTCATTTCATCAAGAGTCAGTGCTTTTTCGGTCAGTGTGCAATCCTGCTTATCGCCGAAATCAAAATAGAAACCGACATAAGCGCATTTTGCGCCTTTTGCCATCTGCGCTTCAACCAAGCCGAGTGATTCGGCAAGACTATGAGCAGTTATATCATAAGAGCCGTCTCCGCCGAACTCAGATAGCGCATATGCATATTTTCCGAGCTTCTGACCTTGATTGTAGTAATCTACATAGTGATAGCTGTTTCCGCTGTTTACCTCATTAACATCGGCATACCAATCGGTGGAAATCAAATCGACATAGTCATTTCCGGGATACCAAACATACGGTACACCGCCTGCCAAGCCGGTGTTAAATTGCCAAAGAATATTGTCAAGTCCGTTTTCCTTGGTCAAATAATCATGAATGTAAACATACAGTTTTGCAACATCCTCACCGGTAACGCCTGTCGTACTGTTTACACCCCACCAGAACCAACCGCCGTTTGCTTCATGCAGCGGGCGGAAAATAACCGGAACATTATTCTCCTTGAGCATTTTCAGAAACTTAATCTTGTAAGCATACTCTTCCTTAAAGTTTTTGTTGGGCTCGGTACCCTCAACCATTACATTTAAGAAATCTGCTCTTCTGATTGCAATACGACTGTTGTTTGCACCACCTGCAGTTGCATCGGCAATATTCGTAGTAGGAGTCAGTGAGTGGTCGGTAATGGTAACAATGCCGCCTTCCGCAGCAAATGCGGTCAACTGATTCACTGCCGATTTCATGGCACGGTCGGAAACATTGAATGCGAGATTTGTCATGTCAAAATCAAATACAGCCGGTTTTTGACCTACCTTTTTCTGGAATTTTCTAATCAAAGTGTTGACGCTGGTAGAGCCTGCTGCGTGTAAGCCAACCGCATAGTTATCGGTATCAAAGGTCAAGTACTCCATCAGTTCCAGAAGCTGAGCTTTGTTGTAAGGAACCACTACCTTTTCCTCATCGGATTTATCGTCGGAGCCGGTATTGCCCTCGTCGGACGGTTCGGAAGGATTTTCAGACGGTGTATAATTTTGCCAAGGTCTGTCCTGCTTCACCTCATCCTTGTCTGCCACATCGTAGGAGCCGTCGTTAGGCTTGTTTCCGACATTTCCGCTTTCGGAGGATACGTTTTCGTCGGGCAAAGTGCTGTCGGAGGATACGTTTTCCTCATCGGAGCTTGTCATGTCCGAAGAAACATTCTCGTCACCGAAGCCGCCGCTTTCGGAGGAGACACCGCTTTCGCTTGAAACAAGCTCAGTACTGCTGTCATTATCTCCGGAGGACACCATTCCCGAATTGCAAGCCGAAAGCATTGCTACCACCAAAAAGCAGGCAGCCGCTTTGATGAAAAAATTGCGCATAAGAGTTCTTCCTTTCTGTATTGAATTTTAATTATTTGGGCATCGCCGCAACAGCTTTATTCAGATCCTTTACAGTGGCCTCAAACTCCGGTGCATGAGTGTCGCAAATTGCTTTTACCTGAGAAGCCGGAGAATTGATGATCTTAGAGATGTATGTATAGTTATGAACGCTGTCACCGACATAAAAATTATTGTTCTTTCTGCCCTGTGCCAAAGTCCATTCAATAACCTCGGCAGAATTCGGCACACTGTAGATGGTATCAATGCTGTATCCCTTACGGTCTTGAATGTAGCGGATAAAGTAGGGCACTGCTTCTCCGTTTTTCGCACCGATCGGAACGCCGTGACCGATGTGCTGATAGCATACCTGCTTGGTAGAATCGGTCGGAATGGGCACGATTCCCAAATTGTTACGTTTTTTGAGATTTGCAAAGTATTGGTTGTTTGCTTGCGCGTTCTGAGACCAATCCCACGCGAAGAGAATCTGACCCATTTCAAAGCCGGTGCCCTCGGTGGTGATATATTTCTTGTCGATTGCATCGGAAAGAATTTCCAGCCGCTTGATATACTCGGCATTCTTCAAATTGGAGTGGTAGGTGCTGGTCTTGTAATCATAGCTGACATTGGCAAGACCAAACGCACGGGTATATGCATAAACATAGGTCTGAGAAATTCCCAAACCGTAATATCCGTCCTTATTTCCGTTACGATCCAGGAAAGTTTTGCAAAGTTCAAAGAATTTATCCCATGTCCAATTCTTTGCATTTTTCTTCCAAATCGTATAAGGATCATCCATTTCGGCTTTTTTGATTGCGGACTTGTCATAGTAAAGTACGGCTACCGGAGTAAACGGGGTATCTGCCAGCTGCATAGAATAGGTGTTTCCGTTATAGGTGAAATCATGCATTAAATTCCAATCCCATGCTTTGTCATTGAAGTTGAAGTTCAGATTTTCGATCGGCTGCAAATTCTTGCATACCGAAGGCCATGACTCATCGGTGCGGAACAAATCGGGGGCGCTTCCGCCGGCGATTCTGGATGCCAAAACATTATATTTTTGATCCAGCGGCACCATTTCGACTTCGACCTTGATACCGGTTGTCTTTTCAAACTCGGCGATAGCATCCTTTTCCATTTCGGTTTTCGGACTATTCCAGGTCATGTACTTAATAGTCGTATTGCGCAGCTTCGCAGGCATCTGAGCCATCACTTGATCCCTAGTCAAATTAGTGGTCTTTTCGCTTTGAGAAGACGGTTTGGAGGACGTTGTTGTACTCGGTACTTTGTTAACCGGATTTGAAACAGCAATCGCAGAGCCTGCATTGGCAGAAACTGCGGAATCGGAAGAAGCCGCCTCCGATGCTGTCGCTTCAACGGTGCTTTCCTCAGGCTGGGAATCAACAATACCCGTACTGCCGCTGTCCGAGCTTGATACGTTCTGTGAACCTTGACACGCTGTGGCGGAAAATACAATCACAAGCGCACTCAGCAGAGCTAAGATTGA
>CAZFQM010000213.1:0-3482 GCA_964520995.1 uncultured Oscillospiraceae bacterium | reverse complement strand
TACCGGTCTTCCTATGGGCGGCGGTAAGGGTGGCTCTGACTTTGATCCGCGCGGTAAGAGCGACGGCGAGGTTATGCGCTTCTGCCAGAGCTTTATGACAGAGCTTTCAAAGCATATCGGTGCTGATACCGACGTTCCTGCAGGTGATATCGGTGTAGGTGGCCGTGAGGTAGGCTTTATGTACGGTCAGTACAAGAGACTTCGCAATGAGTTTACCGGCGTGCTTACCGGTAAGGGGCGTTCCTACGGTGGTTCTTTGATTCGTCCCGAGGCTACCGGATTCGGAGCGGTATATTACACCGTTGAAATGCTGAAGTCCTTCGGTGAGAGCATTGAGGGTAAGACCTTTGCGGTTTCCGGCTTCGGTAACGTTGCTTGGGGCACTGTAAAGAAGATTAACGAGCTTGGCGGCAAGGTATTGACCATTTCCGGCCCCGACGGATATGTTTATGACCCGGATGGCATTGCTACCGAGGAAAAAATCGATTACTTGCTGGAGATGCGTTCCTCCGGTCATGATATGGTTAAGGATTATGCGGATAAATTCGGCGTTGCTTACTTTGCGGGCAAACGTCCTTGGGAGCAGAAGGTTGATATCGTTATGCCTTGTGCAACTCAGAACGAGGTTAACCTGGACGATGCGAAAAATATCGTTGCAAACGGTGTGAAGTATTATGTAGAGGTTGCCAATATGCCTACTACCGAGGATGCTGTTGCATACTTTAAAGAGAACAATGTTGTTGTTGCTCCCTCTAAGGCAGTGAATGCGGGCGGTGTGGCTGTTTCCGGTCTTGAAATGAGCCAGAACTCCATGCGTTACAGCTGGACCAGCGAAGAGGTAGATGCGAAGCTGCATCAGATTATGGCGGATATCTACAAAACCTCCTATGAGGCAGCGAAAAAGTACGGCATGGAGGGTGACCTGATTGCAGGCGCTAATATCGCAGGTTTTGAAAAGGTTGCCGATGCAATGCTCGCACAGGGTGTCGCATACTAATTCATAAATTATTGATAAAATGCTCTGAAAAGTTTACTTGCTTTTCAGAGCATTTTTGCTTATAATATTAGTCGGTATCCATACCGTTTGAATATTCACAAGGAGGAAGAAAAAATGTTGGAATACAAATACGATACGCAACTGCTGATTGAGGGCCATGACCTGAATGAGGATGATATCAACGAATATTTTCTCACTCACTTTAAAGGCGATTGTCTGCTGGCGGTTGGGGATGAGGAATTGATTAAAATTCATTATCACACCAATGAGCCGTGGCAGGTTTTGGAATATTGCGCGTCATTGGGTGAAATCCACGATATTGTCGTTGAGGATATGGACAGACAAGCCAGAGGCTTGCAGGGCTGAGACAATCACATTCGCATCACAAGCCAAGGGGCTGTTTTTACAGCCCCTTTTATCGAAAGCAGGCAGGATTCGCTTTATATTGCGGATAGCGCTTGCTCCCCACGGGCAACCGATTGCCACAAGACGCTGTCTGCCTGCGCTTTTTTGTGAAGAGGTCCGTATCCGTCGAAGCAGCATATCGGCGGAGCGGACTTATCCTATCATATGCCGAAAAAGCCGAAGCGGTTCAACACAAAAGAGGAGGACACAGCAGCTTGAGAGCTGGATTTTATCAAAAGCCAAGCAAAACGGCATGAAGTCGGTTTACTTGGCTTGAAGGACGAAGCAAAAAGCAATTTGCGTATTTTTTGTTGTATATTTTCGGAAGCTATGGTATGATTATGGCAGAAACGGTCTTTCGGGGAAGCTGTTAAACACCCTGACCGTCAAAGCTCGGGATGAAGCTTTCGTCTGCGGTTTCCTCCTCCTGGATAAAACCGTTTTCGATTCCGAGCGCAACGGCATAATCGACGAGTCGATCATATTGCGCTTGCGGGATTTTTCGGTTCAGCTCCGGATATTCCTTTGCATCTGCAAAAGGGGTATATTGATTCATCAAGCTGATATAAATGTCATCGCCGTACTGACGATACAAATAGTCGAGCAGCTTTTCGGATTCCCGATAGCGGTTGGGCAGAATCAAATGCCGCACAATGACCCCTCTTTTCATGATGCCGTTGTCATCAAATTGGGGCTTCCCGATTTGCCGAACCATCTCCTCCAATGCCGATTTGGCGACTTCAACGTAATTCGGTGCGTTGGAATACCGCTTTGCGGTATCGTTTGAGTAATATTTAAAGTCGGGCAGGTAGATATCGACATAGCCGTCCAGCATTTGAATCGTTTCCGCTTTTTCGTATCCGCCGGTATTATAAACAATCGGCAGCTTTAAGCCGTTTTTCTTGGCAAGCTCAATTGCCGTCATGATTTGCGGCAAATAATGGGTCGGGGTCACCAGGTTGATGTTGTTGGCACCCTGTGCTTGAAGCTCCGAGAAAATTTCCGCCAATCGCTCAATGCCGATTTCCTTGCCGATATGCTTTTGGCTGATTTGCGCATTTTGGCAATAGACGCACCGCAGGGTGCAATAGGAGAAGAAGACGGTTCCCGAGCCGCTTTCGCCCGAGATGCAGGGCTCTTCCCACATATGCAGTGCGGCACGACCTACCCTGACCGTTGCTTCGGCACCGCAAAAGCCGTGTTCCCCTCGGGTGCGGTCCACACCGCAGTTTCTGGGGCATAGTCGGCATTCTTTCAGTAAATCCAACATTTTTTTATTCATCCTTTTCTTAAAATGATCATGATTGTCGCAAGACAGATTGGAGTATCTATGAAAAAAACCAAATGGAAAGGCGGCGCATTGCTTGCACCGCTCCCGCCGGTAATGGTTTCCTGCGGGACGACGGAGCAGCCGAATGTATTAACCGTTGCCTGGACCGGTATTATTAACACCATTCCGCCCAAAACCTATATTTCGGTAAGACCTACCCGTCACTCCTATTCTATTATAAAGGATTCCGGCGAATTTGTCATCAATTTGGCGAATTCCGATTTGGTTCGCGCGGTAGATTTTTGCGGAGTGCGGTCGGGCGCGCAAGTCGATAAATTTAAAGAGATGCAGTTGACCCCGATTTCGTCCGATGAAATTGCCGCACCGATGATCGACGAATGCCCGCTCAGCATGGAGTGCAGAGTGACGCAGGTCATTCCGCTCGGTTCCCATGATATGTTTCTGGCGGATATTCTTGCGGTTCATGTGGATGAGACCTTGATTGATGCCGAGGGAAAATTACATCTAGATCGCGGCAGGCTGATGGCGTTTGCACACGGAGAATATTTTGAATTGGGGCAAAAGATAGGCAGCTTCGGCTTTTCGGTACGTAAAAAGCCGAAGAAAAAGGCGCCGAAAAGAAATCATCCGCCGAAAGCAAAAAAGAAAAAAGGATGATAGGAACCGCTTTGCCTACAGGCTTTTGCGGTATACTTTTTGAAATCATGCTCAGAATAAAAACGTGAGTTTTTCATGCTGTTGATATTAACGGGAAAGGAACGGAACGGAGCTCGTTCTTATAACAACTAT
>CAZFQM010000212.1:0-3539 GCA_964520995.1 uncultured Oscillospiraceae bacterium | reverse complement strand
TTACAGAGCTGCTTCAATCGCTTCATATACTCCGCTGTAGTGTCCAGGCAATCGTTTACCACGATATCGGGCTGATACTCTTCCAGAAAACGGAAAAACTCTTTATCATCCCGTACCAATGTAAGCGGCATGAAAGAGGCTTGCAGCTTCTGTATTCCCTCGGTGCAATCGGCACGTGAAACAAACATCACTTCATGTCCGACCAAATTATAAGCCAGGGTCAAGCAATGATAAATATGCCCCATTCCGATTTGACGGTAGCCATCTGCACGCAGTACAATTTTCTTTTTTCCCAGAATACTTTCGCAGACAATCCAATCTGCGGGAGAATCAATGTCGATTGCCTCCGATTCCGGTAGCTCATAAACCGAAATATTCTTTCCCAAGCGGCTGTTCGGCGTCACATTCTCTCGGCGTGTGATTAAAAAAGCGCCTGCCTCCAAGTAATTCGGCGGAAGCTGCTGACGATTCAGCCGCTCCTTATACAACGGGAAAAACCGCCCGCTGTCATCCTTCGACCAGGATAAATGCGGCTTATTGGTAGCACTGATATAGGTATCCGCCCCGCGTTCAATAAATTCCGAAACAGCATTTCTCAGGGTGTCGCTTTTCAGCACAGGAGAGGTCGCCTGTAAGGTGATAACGAGATCGTAGCGCTTGTTTCTTCTTCTTTCCATCTGCTCTACCGCATCATAGATGACCGGGTCCAGCGTCACCGCATCCTGTGCAAGGGCAGAGGAACGATTCAATGCGACAGCGTGATAATTTTCGGCAATTGTCAAAATTTCCTCATCATCACTGCTGACAACCACATCGGTAATCAAATCGCACTGCTGCGCATTGTGAATCGCATAATAAATCAACGGCTTACCGGCTATCAACCGCACATTTTTTCTCGGTATTCCCTTTGACCCGCCTCTTGCAGGAATAACCGCCAATATTTCCATAATAAAACCAACCTTTTCCTTTCAATCAATCCGCGTCGATTAAAAAATACTTTTATTCCGATTTATTCTGTACAGCAAAATAATGCCAAGCAGAATGCCGAGCGGCCATCGAATATACCACATATCAAGCGTAACATAAAACAAAGCAGATACCAAAAGCATTCCGCCGATGCCCGGCAAAAACATGATGAGGGAATAATGATATTCCCGACGAACCACATACCGCGCGATAATTTGGTGGAAGACAAACAGCATAATATAAGAAATCACCGTTGCCAACGCCGCACCGATATTCCCCCACAACGGAATAAACAAAAAGTTTAAAACAATATTCACCACTGCCGCACTGCAGGTGCCGCAGGCAATCAAAAGCGTCTTTTTATGATAAAACTCAAAATTAACGGGAAAGCTGTACAAAAACATCATATAACAGGAAAAAGCCATCAGTGGAATCAAATGCATTCCGCTCCAGAAATCCTCCGAAGCAAACAGCTTTACCACCTCGGGAGCAAGCAACACAAAGCCGATACACAGCGTGGTATAAAGGAAGATATAATTTTTGCTTCTTCGCAAAATGACGTCAATACGATTCTGCTTGACATCGTCATAATAAAAAGGCACCCAGGTATTATTCAATGCCGACCAAAGGATATTCAAAATATGTACAAAGGTAAAAAACAAGCTGTAAATTCCGACCGTACCGTTATCATTCAGCAGCTGCTGCAGCATGATGCGATCGCATTGCGACAATACAATCTGAGACAAATGATGAAAAATCAACGGCAGGCAGAGCGGCAGACAAAATTTCCAATACCCCTTATTGAAAAAGGTTTTCCCCCTTGCCAATATCATAACCGCCAAAACCGAGCCTATCACGATATTCGGCAGAGCATAGCCGATAATCCTGCCCCAATACCGCTCCGAAAAGCGATCTATGCCGACAATCAAAACCAGGGAAATCAATACCGAGGAAATCGACACCAGCACCGAAACAAAAAAGTTTTTGGCGGCCTCCTTGGCATAAATAAATTTCAACGTCGCAAAATTGATGACATAGGCGCCGAAGCTTTGAAAAAGCATCAGCAGAACAATCACGCGATCCAGCTTCATAAAAGCGGAGATTGGCTGAATAAAGATCACCGTCAGCAGTGTAATGAGCGACGAGGTTACGCAGGAAAGAAAAAGCGCACTGGAAAAATAAGCGTTTTGCTCCTCCTCCGGGAAATAGGTCTTTGACACCGCAATCGTTCCGCCGGTTTGGATGCCCATCACAATCGAAAGCACCTGCACCCAGGTAGTGTATATCGAAACAATTCCGTAATTCTCGGTTCCCAGCATACGAGTAAAAATCGGCACCGTAAAAAAGTTGATTCCGTTGAGTATTACAGGACCTAAAATATTAAAAAAGACCAACGCATTTTCATTTTTGGAATGAATCAAAGATTTTATATTCATGAAAGTGAAATACCCTTTCCATCATTTTCAACTGATATTCCGTCATGCTCTTTGAAAATAAATTCAAAATCGCCCTTTGACTATCCCTTTCGGCTGTCCTTTGCAAAGCATTTCCGATAGATAAAATCTCCCACCGTGCGAGAAGCAAAGCCGGTTTCACAGCTTCCCAAAGCTTCATGATGATGCTTGACATCGGCGGCATATTTTTGCTCATCAAAGTCACTTATTAATTCCCTGTTGTTCTGTGCAATCGGAAACGGCCACTCGTCGATCGGTGTATAAAAATCCCGCTCACGCTGATAATCGGAAAGGTCGGTTGCATAAATAAAGCAGGGCTTTCCGCTCAGCGACATATCCCACATGGAGGAAGAATAATCGGTAATCAGCACATCGGCAGCACACAAAAGCTCCTGCATATCCGGGTAATCGGAAGCATTTATCACCTGTTCGGTGGTCGGAACAGAAGAGGATAAGTAATAATGCACACGATAAAATGCGACCCACTTCCCCCCGAAGCGCTCCGTCAAGGCATTGAGACAGCCCTCGATATCCAAGTCATTTTGTTGTCCTGCCGCGCTTCCCTCACTGCCGCGATAGGTGGGCGCATAGATTACAATATGTACCTCCGAATCCAATCCGTAGGCTTTTTTTACCTTTTCGGCAATCTCCGAATGCTCCGACATCAGGATATCATTCCGCGGCATACCGACCTCCAGCATCTTATCGAGCGGCAGCATCTTGGAATGTGACATCACCTCGGAAAAGCGGTGACAGCCCGAAATCATATAATCGGTCAAATCGGCGGATAGCTTGGTGGAGAATGCCTGCTCCGGTGTCATTTCGACATCTGCGCCAACCCGCTTATAAGCGCCGCCTCCATGCCAGGTGTTGATAAACATCTGCTTTTTTCTCAACGGCAAATAAGAGCCCGGGCCTTGGTTTTGCACGATAACCGCCGCGGTCAGCATATGATAAAAATAAGCAAGCGACTTAAAGGGCACAAGTATTGCGCCGTCCGTCTCCTCTGTTTTTTTATCCGCGGGAAGCACCCAAACATAGCAAAGCTCCTCCCCGTATTGCGATTTGAGATATCGGTAAATATATTTCGGATTGCAGGAATACGCCTTTCCGGAAAAG
>CAZFQM010000211.1:0-3545 GCA_964520995.1 uncultured Oscillospiraceae bacterium | reverse complement strand
CCGATTTCGCGTGCACCGACACCGATATCACCTGCAGGAACGTCGGTATCCGCACCGATATGCTTGGAAAGCTCGGTCATAAAGCTCTGGCAGAAGCGCATAATCTCTCCGTCGCTCTTTCCGCGGGGATCAAAGTCACTGCCGCCCTTGCCGCCGCCCATCGGGAGACCGGTAAGGCTGTTTTTGAAGGTCTGCTCGAAGCCCAAGAACTTCATGATGCTCAAATTAACGGAGGGATGGAAACGCAAGCCGCCCTTATACGGACCGATAGCAGAGTTAAACTGAACGCGGAAGCCACGATTAACCTGAACTTTTCCCGCATCGTCAACCCAGGATACTCTGAATTGGATGACTCTTTCGGGTTCTACCATACGGTCGATAATGCCTGCTTCCTCCAGCTTGGGATTTTGCTCAATCACCGGCTCGAGAGACATCAGCACCTCTTTGACCGATTGCAGGAATTCCGGCTCATTCGGATTCCGTTTCACAGTGCTTTCGTATACGCTGTTTAAGTATTGATTTTTAATTTCCATGGATGATTCTCCCTTTCTAAATCAAACTGATTTGATTATACAATATTTTTCAAGCCATTGCAATGGCTTTGCAACATTTTTTGTCGGAAATTGCAATTTTTTTTTAATTTCTGCAATAAAGCAAGATAAGAAACGCATTTTTGTAAATTTTTGCAGGAAATCTACCGTAATGTTGCAATCAGTGCGGCGATTTTTTCTGCTGTTTCCCATGGCGGCAGAACCTCCCGAAAGGAGGCACTTGCATTCTCCTCATAGCATCTATGCCGCAATGCAAACAAATCCTGTAATTCCGCTTCGGTATTTTTCTTCACGATAGGGCGATCGGAGCTTTTAATCCGCCGATAGCATTCTTCAAACGGAACATCCAAAAAAACAATCTTCCCGCTTTGCAGCGCAAGTGCGGCATTAGAGGCAGAGACAAATGCACCGCCCCCCGATGCAATGACCATCGGTGTGTGCGACCGAAGGGTGTCAATGCAGGCTGTTTCCAGCTCACGAAAATGTGGTTCTCCGTACTGCGCGAAAATCTGCGGGATAGTTATCTGCTCCTGCTCCTCGATATAACGATCCATGTCGATAAAATCCGCACCGTAATATCTCGCCAAAGCGCGACCCACCGTGCTTTTTCCACAGCCCATAAAGCCGCACAGCCATATATGCTCTTTAAGCGCGCTCACCCGACAAGCTCCTTTCCATCTCCCCAATCAGGCGAACGATGTCCTCCTCCCGAAAGGAAGCCGAATTCCAAATCCGATGTGCGGCAACCGCTTGTCTGACCAGCATTGCCATGCCACCCAGGGTCTTCACACCGCTTTGCCGTGCTGTTTTCATCAGCTTGGTTTCAATCGGATTGTATACCGCATCAAACAAATAGGAGGCTCTTTGAACATCCTCCACACCGATCGGAGCCTCGTCGGTATGAGGATACATTCCTGACGGTGTTGCGTTAATTATCAAATCATAGGAGCCTGTAATCCGATCCAATAACGTAATTCTCACCGAAGCATTTGGCTTTAGGCTGTGAATTTCCTCAACGACCCTTTGTGCCAAATCCAAATTATTGGGACGAACGGCAATGGTAAGCTCGCCTCCCCGCAACGCGGTTTCAATCGCCATCATTCTGCCGGCACCGCCGCATCCCAACAGCAAAACGCGGGAACACAGGGTAGCACCGAGCTGCTCAATCGAAGCGGTAAAGCCGATGACATCGGTATTGTAGCCTACCGCTTTCCCATCACATTTCACAACGTTCACCGCACCGTATAAGGAAGCCTTTTCATCCAATCGGTCCAAGTATTTCATAATTTCCACCTTATGCGGAATGGTAACATTAAAGCCCGACAATTCCTTCAGACTTCCTATATGCTCCTCCAATGCATGAGGCGGAATTTCAAAAACGCCGTACTCTGCTTCGCAGTGATACAATCCAAACAAAGCCTTATGAATCGGCGGAGACATGGTATGCCCCAGCGGATACCCCAACAAACCGTACTTTTTCAATGCCGTCACCTTTCCTTTTGCAAACGCCGATTCAGCGTCTCTGTCAACGAAAACTATTTTTATTATATAGCGATTATTTCGAAATGTAAAGAAAAAAACGGATTTCAAATGAAATTTACAAATATTTCCAAAATAACTGCCCTTAACCGGTTGCAATTTCATCTGTGTAAGGTTATAATAGAAGAACATCTGCTGTTTCCGACCTGCCGAACGAACAGCAAAATGCATTTTGAATAGATTTTTTTATCTGTCCTGCAACAACTTTCCAAAAAGCACTTGAAAATTTACGATACAGCCGTTATAATAAATTCAGAAAATCGGTATCTTTGGAAAGCAAAGTGTTTCGGTATTGCATTATATTTTATCACGCTTATGTTGTTAAAGTATAATATAATATATACTTTTGTATTTTTTAGAAAGGATGAATGAGATGGTATTTGAGAAAGTAAGAAGTATTTTAGTCGACCAACTCGATCTTGATGAAGAAAAGGTAACCCCCGAGGCTTCTGTTGCCGATGATTTAGGTGCCGATTCACTGGATATTGTCGATCTTGTCATGTCCTTGGAAGAAGAGTTTGATCTTGAAATTCCGGATGATCAAGTCGAAAATATCAAAACCGTTGGCGATATTGTAAAATATATTGAAGACAACATTGATTAATGCGTTTTACATTCCGAAACATGCAGAGCATTGAAATAAAACAGACGATGAACCTAAAGCTTCATCGTCTGTTTTATTTTTGCGGCTTTTTAAAAACGCCGCTTATTTATTCCGTTGCTTTGCACGAAGCTGATTGCTTAAAATCCGTTTACGGATTCGGAGACTCTTGGGTGTTACCTCCAGCAGCTCATCCTCTGCCAAAAACTCAATGGATTCCTCCAAGCTGAACACGCGCGGCGTTACCAAGCGCAATGCTTCATCCGAACCGGAGGCACGCATATTGGTCACGTGCTTCTTTTTGCAGACATTGACCACCAAATCCTCTGCCTTCGGAGAAGCACCGACTACCATTCCCTCATAAACGGGAGTGCCTGCGCCGATAAACAAGGTGCCGCGCTCCTGCGCATTATATAAGCCGTAGGTCACCGCATCACCGGTCTCAAAGGAAATCAAAGAGCCGGAAGCACGATGAGGAATATCCCCTTTATAAGGCTGATAGCTGTCAAACAGCGTGTTTAAAATGCCGTCTCCCTTGGTATCGGTCATAAATTCATTTCGATAGCCGAACAAGCCGCGAGACGGAATCAAAAATTCCATTCTCATGCGGGAGCCTTGCGGATGCATACTGACAATCTCCGCCTTGCGCGTTCCCATTTTTTCCATAACCGTTCCCATATACTCCTCGGGAACATCAATCAAAAGGCGTTCAATCGGCTCATATTTTTTACCGTCGATTTCCTTAAACAATACACGAGGCGTGCTGACAGACAGCTCAAAGCCCTCCCGACGCATTGTTTCAATCAATATGGAAAGGTGCATCTCTCCGCGACCGCTGACAATAAAGCTTTCGG
>CAZFQM010000210.1:0-3549 GCA_964520995.1 uncultured Oscillospiraceae bacterium | reverse complement strand
GGTGCAGTAAAAACGGATAATGTACAAAATTCCCTCCTATGGTAGAATTTAAATAACTACCGTAGGAGGGAATTTATATGTCAAGAATATATCAAAACAAGGAGTGCTGTATCTATTAACCATCAGAGATTTATATGACAACAGTATTGTCGCATACAGGACCGGAACCACTCGAAAAGCGATGTCAGTATGTTACTTAATTTTCAATATAACCTACCACAGGGGCTTTTTGAACTGTCCGCACAAATTGGGACAGTTCAAAGCTGATTTGTTCACTTTTCGGGAGGTTTTTCTCTATGCAAGGATATCGGTAAGGCACTTTGCCGCGGCTTCCAGCTTATCGCTCGGAATTCCCGCGGGGGAGATTACCAAGACGATTTGATTGTTTTCGTGTTTTTCGGCAAAGACCTTTAAGCCTGCTTTTTCGAATTCACCGATGTCTTTGTAAAATGTCGTTACAAGAATGATTTGCAGGGTATTTTCACCGATTTCAACCGAAGCATCGGGCAAAAATCGCTTTAGCAGGTCGCTGAAAAGCTTGGTCTTTGCGGAATATAAGCGTCTGATTTTGCGTGTCTGTGATTTTATGTGTCCGTCACGGATATAGTTGCAAAGGGCAATCTGTTCGGTTTTTCCTGCGGTTTGGGCATAGCGGAATGCATTTTGGTCATATTTTTTAGTCAGTTCCTTGGTCAATACCATGAAGCTGATACGAATGCCGGGCAAAAGCATTGCGGAAAAGGAGCCGATATAGACAACATTTCCTTTCCCGAGTGCAAATAAAGAGGGGGTCGGCTTGATATTATAAAGAAATTCATTCTCATAGTCATCCTCGATGACTAAGGAGTGATGCTCATTGGAGTATTCCAGGAGCTCCAATCGCCGCTTAATCGGCATAACATCTCCCCAACGCGTCATATGTGACGGGGAGACATAGATAACATCGGCATCCTTATCCTTGATGTGAACGTCAAAGCCGTAATCGGAAAAAACACCGATTCCCAAGCTGAAGCTGTGGTTCGGAAAGGAAACCGACATTTTTTTGCGGAGTAGGGAGCAAAGAAGCTGTAGCAGCGGTTGAATGCCCGCACCGATGATGATGCGGTCAGGAGAGGTGATGATGTTCCTTTTTTCCTTGATATAGTGTGCGATGGCGCAACGGAGGTCATATTCGCCTTTGGGCTGACTATAGGAGAGCAATCGTTCTCGTTGACGCAGTGCACTTTTGATGTACCGTTGCCACAGCGGAAAATCAAAGCTTTCTTCATCTGCGCTTCCGCCCGACAAATCGTAGAGGATATCGTTTTGTTCTTTGGCATATTCCTCATGGCGGAAATCGGGCGCAATGTCCGAGACAAAGTATCCTTTTTTGCTGTGAGCAATCATATATCCGTCCGCGCATAAATCAAAGTAAGCGTTTTGCACGGTGGTCAGCGACACATTATAAATGGCAGACGCCTTTCGGATGGACGGTGCCTTGTCTCCGGGTCGAAGCTCCCCGCTTAGAATCATCTCTTTGATGATGTTGTAAAGCTTTGTGTTTTTTTTCATATCTGTACCTCGAAAAATAATAAAAACTGTATCTATAAATAAGTACAGTTTTATTATATAATGGTCATGTGAAATAATCAAGAGGAAAAACGACGAAGGATGATGCTTATGAAAAAATGTGCGGTCATCAACGATATATCGGGGTTTGGAAAGTGCTCCCTGACCGCCTCCGTGCCGATTCTCAGCGCAATGGGAATACAGGTAAATCCAGTTGTGACGGGGGTGTTTACCAATCAAACTGGGTATGACAGCTTTGATTTTGTCGATCTGACCGAGATGATACCGCAGGTGATTCGGGAATGGTCTCGGCTGTCACCTCATTTTGACGGCATTCTCACCGGATTTTTTCTCAGTGACAGGCAGAGCGAATATATTCTCGATTTTATTCGGCGATTTAAAGACGCGGATACCGTGTTGCTTGTGGATCCGGTCATGGCGGATAACGGCGTAATCTACGATACTTATACCCCCGGAATGGTGGAGGGGGTAAAGCGGCTTTGTGCGGTAGCCGATATCATTACCCCGAACCTTACCGAGCTTCGGCTTCTCAGCGGAGAGGAGGATATCATGACGGCGGGAGAAAAGCTGTTGGACAGCGGAATTCGCTCGATTGTTGTGACGGGAATTGTGGAAAACGGCTGTATTTCCAACTATGTTTTCAGTGACGGAACGGTAAAAAAATATCAGACCGACTTTATCGAAAGTGAGATACACGGCGGAAGCTTTTCGGGAACGGGAGATATTTTTTCCTCTCTTGTGTTGGGAAAAATACTGAATCATGTCTCGGTTTTCGAAGCGGTACGGCAAGCGGGTGAGTTTATCAATCGAGCGATTCGGGCGAGTCATATCCAAAACAGAAATGACGGCATTGATTTTGAATTGTTCCTGCGGGAGATTTGATTGAGAATAGGTATACGTTCGGAAAGGATGCCGATAAATATGAAAAAGCACGGTGCAAAAAAAATCACCCTCACCGCAGTATTTGCGGCAATGATTGCGGTTATGACGGCATTTGTTAAAATTCCTACCGGAATCAATGAGGGATATCTTCATTTCGGGGATTCGATGATTTATCTTTCCGGATGTCTGCTTGGCTCCTATGCGGCAGCAGCGGCGGCAATCGGGGGAGGACTTGCCGATTTGCTTGCGGGAGCGGCGGTATGGTCGGTGCCGACGGCACTGATTAAGGTCTGCAATACTCTGCCGTTTATCATTGCGACAGCCTGCTATGAGAAAGCAACGGGAAAGCGAAAAATCGTTCATTTGACGACGGGGCTGATGACGGTAGTGTCGGGGCTGATTACGGTGTTCGGTTATCTGTTGGCAGAGGGCTTGCTCTATTCCTTTGCTTCTGCATGGACGTCGGTGCCGTTCAGTGTGGTTCAAGCGCTCGGAAGCGGCATTGTTTTTCTCTCGGTCGGAGCGGCTTTGGATGCGATTGATATTCGGAAATATTTATAGGAAAAGGAGGCGCATTGGAATGTCGGATATCATTTATCTTTTTGAGGGAACTCCTTATTTTAATATCACCAATCAATGTCCCTGTCATTGTACCTTTTGTATCCGAGAAAAAAAGGCTGCGGTCGGGGAAGCAAAGAAGATGTGGCACGAGCGACAACCGAATTTTGAGGCAGTAAGGACAGCCATTGATGCCTTTGATTGGGCGGAAGCTACCGAAGCGGTTTTTTGCGGCTATGGGGAGCCGACAAGCGAATTGGCGCTTTTGCTGGAGACGGCGGCATATATGAAAAAGGAGCATTCCGCTGTAAAGCTGAGACTGAACACCAACGGCTTGTCCGATTTGATACACGGGGAGCCTACCGCAAAACGGATCTGTCGGTATATGGATGCTGTCTCGGTTTCGCTCAATGAGGTGACCTCCGAGAAGTATGACGAGATTACCGAGAATATTTTTCCGGGCAGAGCATTTGATGCCATGCTCCGATTTACGAGGGAATGTGTGGAATGTTGTCGGGATGTTCGCATGACGGTGGTTGA
>CAZFQM010000209.1:0-3550 GCA_964520995.1 uncultured Oscillospiraceae bacterium | reverse complement strand
AAAGGGCAACGATAATATCATTTCCAACGGTTCGGGAATCGCCGTGGCAGACGGTCAATGTATGATCATCGTAGAACAGGGTAAAATCGTGGAGGTATGCGCCGAGCCGGGTGAGTTTACCTACGATACCTCTACCGAGCCGTCTATTTTTGCGGGAAGCCTCGGAGACAGCATTAAACAGACCTTTAAGGCAATCGGCAAACGGTTTACATACGGCGGAGACACCGGAAAAGATCAGCGTGTATATTATTTCAATACCAAAGAGCTGATTGACAACAAATTCGGTACTCCCAATCCGATTCCTTTTCGGGTAGTGGATTCCAAAATCGGTTTGGATATCGACGTTTCGATTCGTTGCTCGGGAGTATATTCTTATAAAATAAGCGACCCATTACTGTTTTACACCAATGTTTGCGGTAATGTGACAACAGAATACAACCGCGAAGAGCTGGACAGCCAGTTAAAAACCGAATTTATCAGCGCATTACAGCCTGCATTCGGCAGACTTTCCGATTTGGAAATGCGACCGAACCAAATTCCGACCCACACCACCGAGCTGGAAGAAGCCATGAACGCTTCCCTTTCGGCAAAATGGGGTGAGCTGCGGGGCTTAAAGGTAGTCAGCATTGCACTCGGCTCTGTCACCCTGCCGGAAGAGGATGCCGAAATGATCAAGCAGGCACAGCGCACGGCAATCATGCGCGATCCTACCATGGCGGCGGCAACTCTTGTCGGTGCGCAGGCAGATGCCATGAAAGCGGCAGCCTCCAACGAAGCGGGTGCGATGACCGGCTTTATGGGAATGGGCATGGCAATGAACCAAGGCGGTGGCATGAATGCGCAAAGCCTGTTTGCGATGGGACAGCAACAGCAGGCACAGCAGCAGGCAGCGGCTCCCGCGGCGCCTGCACAGGATGGCTGGAAATGCTCCTGCGGTGCGATGGTAAGCGGTAAATTCTGCCCGGAATGCGGCTCAAAGAAACCGGAGCCGGTACAAGCAGGCGGATGGAAGTGCTCTTGCGGAGCAACCGCAACCGGCAAGTTCTGTCCGGAGTGCGGCTCTCCGAAGCCTGCGGATGCAGACGGCTGGACCTGCTCCTGCGGTACGGTAAACAAAGGAAAGTTCTGCCAGAACTGCGGCGCGAAAAAGCCTGCCGGCGTTCCGCAATACCGCTGTGACAAATGCGGCTGGGAGCCGGAAAAAGGCACAACGCCGCCGAAGTTCTGTCCGGAGTGCGGCGACCCGTTTGACAACGGTGATATTTTAGGCTAAAGGAGTGTAGCATATGGGATTGTTTGATAAAAAATACTGTGATGTCTGTGGCGAAAAGATAGGCTTGCTCGGAAACAGAAAATTGGAAGACGGAAATCTTTGCAAGGATTGTGCAAAAAAGCTTTCCCCTTGGTTTAACGAGCGCCGTCATTCCGGTGTGGAGGAAATCAAGGCACAGCTTGCCTACCGTGAAGAGAACAAGCAAAAGGTAGCGCAATTCCGTGTAACGCGCACCATCGGAGACTACTGGAACGTGCTTTTTGACGAAAATCACCGTTGGTTTACCGTGACAAGGTCATCATCCCCGGAGGCAGGCGAAAATCCGGATATTTTGGACTATTCCGCCATTACCGGATGTCGCTTTGATATTGATGAGGACAGAACAGAAATCTACCGTCAAAACAGTGAAGGGCAAAACGAAAGCTACAACCCGCCCCGTTATCAATACGACTACAATTTTGATTTTGTCATCAATGTTGACAATCCGTATTTTGACGAAATCAAGTTTCGCCTCAACAGCAGAACGGTAGAATACGAGCCGCAACAGACCGTGCAGGTTTCACTCTTCGGGCGTTCCCTCACCGATAACGGCGTAAATCCCGAAAATTGCTTCGAATATCGCAAATACCGTGATATGGGGCAAGCGCTCTGCGACGAGCTTGAGCGTGCCCGCGGAGGGAACCCCGCTTCCGCTCCGACGCCCGGATTTGCGCAACCGACCCAAGCTGTTGCAAATCCCGCTCCGCCCCTTGACAATGCAGCGTGGTACTGTCAGCAATGTGGCGCACAAAACACCGGTAAATTCTGTGCAAGCTGCGGCAGCCCGAAGCCGATGGCAAGAGTAACCGCTTGTCCCGGCTGCGGATGGGCTCCCGAATCGGGTCAGCGTATGCCGAAGTTTTGCCCGGAATGCGGCACCCCACTCCCGCAATAAATGAGGATGAAAAAAAGATACAAGGCGGTATTTTTTATGGCAATCTTCTCGCTGCTCTGCGGAGCGTTCGGATGTCGAAAGGTGCCCGACACGGCAGAACATCAAATCTCCGAGCTTACAGCGGTTTCCGTTTCCTGCGGGCAGATGGATCGCAGCTGCGGATATTCTTTCACGGCACATAAAGAAGCAACCGGCTGGGCATTTGATGCGGAATGCTTTACAGATCACTGCGAAGCGGAAACAGCGTTTGAAAACCGCAAGCTTGACAGCGACGATTCGGAGGCATTGCTTGCCATGCTGGAGCAAAATCAAAGCATTGCCTATGCCGAACATTATCGTAAGCCGAAAAAGCTTTTTCCCGTAGTCAAGGATGATACCTCCTACTGTTTTTGCCTGACCTTTTCGGACGGCAAGCAGTATCTGACCTACGACAGGCAGAGCAGCTTGGAAGAATTTTTCTACCGCCTTGCGGAAAAATACGACAACCCAATATCAAAACAGTAACAAAAAAGGAGAGCTGAATCATGGCTAACAAATGTGCAATATGCGGAGCCGAGGTCAATGCATTCCAGGCTCAAAAACTAAGCGACGGCAACTACATCTGCCGTAAAAACTGCAGAGCAAAGGGCTTTAAGGCATTCGATTATGTCCATGGCAGTTTGCCGCAGGTAACGGCTCATATTTCTCAGGTGGAGCGCGGAACAAAGCTTTGGGAGCATTATTTTGTCCCCAAGCTCAATGAGCAAGACAAGGATACACAGCTTGCCCGCGTCGGAGTTAATTTTTACGTTGCCGCCGACCTCGGGCTTATGGCGTATATTCAGAACGACTACAAATTCTTTGTTTTCGGAAAAACAACCCGTGCCTGTGTCTATCGCATTGCCGATTTGCGCGATTATGAATTTGAGGTGCAGGAGAAAACGACGAGCAACGGCGTGGAAAAGAAAGAATATATCCGTCTGCTGTTTGTCAATACCGACGGATTGTATGAGTTTTCGGAGCCGATGAACAGCTCAACCTATCACTCCTTTGTCAAGTACTTCGATGAGCTGTTCGGTATTCAGAAAACGCTTGGCAACCTGAAGAATACATGGGGGAATCAGCTCAATGCCGCAAAAGATATCGCAGCAGGCTTTCAAGCGGTTCTCTCGGGGGATGAGAGCATGACGGAGAAAGCGGCAAAAGCCTCTGCATCCCTTGACAAAGCACAATACGGTGATCGTACCGAGCTGAGTCGAAAAGCCGACGAGGCACTTTCGGCGTTCCACGGATAAAACAAGCATACGAGAGACTAACTATTAAAAGTCAAGTCTAAAAAATCAAAAAATGTTGTGAATTGTATA
>CAZFQM010000208.1:0-3550 GCA_964520995.1 uncultured Oscillospiraceae bacterium | reverse complement strand
CGCACCTTTGAAGGAGAAAAGGATCCCTCAAACCATACCGGCGAAACAGAGCTGAAAAACGATAAAGCGGCAGACCACAAAAACCAGGTTAACGGCTATACGGGCGATACCTGCTGCAAGGGCTGTGGCACTATACTCATACCGGGTACGGAGATTCCCGTCAGCGGTCATGAAGCGGGTGAGGGTTACGGCAAAAATGAGACACATCACTGGAAAGAATGCAAAATAGAGGGCTGCGGCGTGCAAATCGGCGAACTTTATGCGCACAGCACCGACCTGGAGGCAAACAAGGCAACCTGTCAGAAAAAAGCAACCTGCGATGTTTGCGGACAAGAGTACGGTGATTATGCCGCCCATTCTTGGGCAACCGATGGCTGGGGCTACAAGGGCGAAGACGGCCATGCGCATACCTGTACCACAGCGGGCTGTACCGCACACGATACGCCGATAGCGCATAAAGGCGACCATGATGCACCGACTGAGGATTATCCGGTTAAGTGTACCGATTGCGGATATATCATGGCGGATCAGCTGCCGCACACCTGTAAGTATGATCAGGAAGTAGCGAACGATACCTACAAGAAAGACGACGCAACCTGTGAGAAAAAAGCGACCTATTATAAATCCTGCACCTGCGGTGCAAAAGGAAGCGATACCTTTGAATCCGGTGAGCTTGCACCGCATACTTATGACAAGCAGGTGAAATCGAATGATACGCTGAACACCCCCGGAACCTGTAAGGATAAGGCAATCTATAATTACAGTTGTTCGGTCTGCAATGCAATCGCAAAGGCTGAGGAGAACCGCACCTTTGAAGGAGAAAAGGATCCCTCAAACCATACCGGCGAAACAGAGCTGAGAAACGATAAAGCAGCGGATCACAAGAACCAGATTGACGGCTATACGGGAGATACCTACTGTAAGGATTGCGACGCCCTACTCGAAGAGGGTACGGTAATCCCCGCCGGTGAGCATGAAGCGGGCGAGGGCTACGGCAAAAATGAGACACATCACTGGAAAGAATGCAAAATAGCGGGTTGTGGCGTGCAAATCGGCAACCGTGAGGCGCACAAAACCGAACAGGCGGCAAACATGGCAACCTGTCAGAAAAAAGCAACCTGCGATGTTTGCGGACAAGAGTACGGCGATTATGCCGCCCATTCTTGGGCAACCGATGGCTGGGGCTACAAGGGCGAAGACGGCCATGCGCATACCTGTACCACAGCGGGCTGTACCGCACATGACACGCCGATAGCGCATAAAGGCGACCGTGATGAACCGACCGAGGACGATCCGGTTACCTGTACCGATTGCGGATATATCATGGCGGAGAAGCTGGCGCATACCTGCAAGTTTGACCAAGAGGTAGCGAACGATACCTACAAGAACACCTCTGCAACCTGTATTAAGAAAGCGACCTATTTCAAATCCTGCGTTTGCGGTGAAAAAGGCAGCGAAACCTTTGAATCCGGTGAGCTTGCAGCGCATACCGCGGGCGATACCTGGAAAAAGGACGCAGACAACCATTGGAAAGAATGCACGGTGGAGGGCTGCGGCGCGGTAATTGACAACACGACTGCAGTTCACGAGTTTAAGTGGGTGACCGACAAGGAAGCAACCGAAACCGAAAAGGGCGCTAAGCACGAAGAGTGCATTACCTGCGGTTTTGCAAAAGAAGCGGTTGAAATTCCGGCGACCGGAACATCAACTCCGACCGACCCGACAAAACCCACAGACCCGACTAATCCGACGGATCCCACTGATCCTACTAACCCGACCGACCCGACAAATCCAACGAACCCGTCTGATTCCGATAAGGACGATAGCACAACAGGACCGAAAACCGGCGATAACAGCCATGCGGTTCTTTGGATTGCTTTGTTACTGGTCTCCGCGCTCGGCGTTACGGGAACAGTAGTATATTCCAAGAAGAAAAGAAGCGTTCGGTAACGAATGCCAAAATGGGCGGCGACGGAATTTATCCGCCGTTGCCCATCTTCGTTTATTCGGGCTTTTGCAGAACAAAAGCCCTCTCTTCCAAGCGACCAACAGGGTGTTGCCGTTTGAAAGAAGATATCGAATCATGAGAGAAGGCTGGTTTATCTATGAACGGCAACGAAAAAGCAGACAAGGAAGTGCTGAATCAGCGAGCCGACAGCTCGACAGCCGAGAATGCTCCTCCGCGGCAAGCGGCAAATCGCAAGGCGACTTCAAGCAAGCGAAGAAAAACATCATTCGGTAAAAAGAGGAAGAAAGGCGGGCTTTATGCCGTTTGTGCGGTCGGCGGAATCCTTGTTGCCATCTGCATTTTCCTGCTTTGCAGGGCTTGCTCGGACAAAAACAATATGGCTTTGCTTAACGGAAATTGGCGCTATAACGAGTCTGCTGTTTATGAATTTGACGGCAAGGGAAACGGCTGTATGTGTATCAACGACAGCGACCATTACGAGTTTACCTACCAAGTCCGAGGAAAGAAGCTGAGTATGGATTACGCACTCGACTATGTTACCGATTGCGAATACACCTTTAAGATAAGTGGAGAAAAGCTTACCCTGATTGGCGGGGAGGGCACCGCGGAAATCGGCAAGGAGTATGAGCTGACCAAGGAATAAGCACGGTTATCGGCTCAATAACAAAATCCCCTCCCATGGCAGGCTTTTGCACTGCCATGGGAGGGGAATGCTATATTTATGGTTTTTATCAATCGCAAGCTTCCAGCAAAAAGCTTACCGGACGGAATCCGTCATTGCAGGAAATCATGGCTGATTTTTTATTCTTCATCCAGCCGTCATAAAAGTCCTCACCACCGTGAGCAAGCGCCATCACGAAAGGAGAGACACTGTCCCAAGCGCTGTCACAAAAGCCATTCGGCTTTTGCCAACCGTTGCATAGAAAGACCATTCCCTCTTCCAGGTCGCAAGCGTGTTCAATCGGGTTTTCATACTTTTCTATTAAATCGTCATACCGTGCTTTTCGCATCACAGTTATTTTAATTTTCTTCATGGCAATCTCCTGTAGTGAAGTCATTTTCCTTTTAGGTAGGGCAACATTTTGTTCCATCGTAACTCCACTCAAACGGCTTCTCGATGGATATATCGGATAAGGAAAGGAACCGATTTTATCAAAAATCGGTTCCTTTCGTTTGTCAAAAAGATAAGCTGCAATCAAGCTTATTTATATAAGCCGCGTTTTACATAGGTGGTATGCAAAACCTCATGTGCCTTGTGGCTGCCGGGCTCGCCGAAGTAGTTGTCATATACTTCCTTGATGACCGGATTGTCATGAGATTTCCGATAAGGCAGATTGCGATCCTCTTCATAGAGAGCCGCCGCACGCAATGCTTTCAAGTCGGTAAAATTACGCACAGAAGCCGGTTGAATCGGTTGTCCGCCGCCGTTTACGCATCCGCCGGGGCAAGCCATGATTTCCACAAAGTGATACTCTGCTTTGCCCTCTTTGATGTCGTTCAACAGCTTTTTTGCGTTGGCAAGTCCGGAGGCAACCGCAACCTTTACGTTCAAATCGCCGACCTGATAGGAGGCTTCCTTGA
>CAZFQM010000207.1:0-3584 GCA_964520995.1 uncultured Oscillospiraceae bacterium | reverse complement strand
TTCGACCTCGACAATCCGCGTCGCAACGCGGATTGTGGGGAAAGGTTGGGAGAGGGGAAAGTCCCCTCTCCCAGAGCGTTGTCGACTGTGTCGACACGCTCAGTAACCTCCCTTTGATGGGGAGGAGAGGTTGTCGAAAAAATTTGTCAGGAGAACGGAAGCGTAAAAATCGGCTTTGCCGCAAGGACAGAGGGAAGATTTCTATTCGGCGCTTTTCAGTGCTTCTACCATGTCGATTTTCTTGTTCTTTTTCGAGACCATCATCCCCACAAGAATGGATACCCCAAAGGTGAGCGCAGCGCTGATAAGGCAGGAAAACCGGCTGACGGTAAGACTCAACTCGTACTCGCCGGCAAGCGCGGTAAGCAGCGCCTGAAGCACACCGATGCCGGACGGAATGCCGAGCAGTAAACCGAGGACGGTCAGCCAGATGTTCTGGCTGATCAGCAGCCTGCCGATGGTCTTGTCACGAAAGCCGAGAACCTTTAGGGTCGCAAGCTCACGATAACGCTCTACATAGCTCATAACACCGAGGTTATACAAAACCACAATGCCGAGGATGACGGCGGCGACGATCAATATTGCGACCATCATGTTCATGATTCCCATAAAGGTGTCATAGGAATCCATAATGGTCTGTTTGTCCTGTTTGCCGGAGATGCTCGACCTGCTTTCAATTGCTTCCGCCGCGGCGTCGGTATAGATTGAGCCGATGTGATAGGGAATGCCGATGCTGTCGGCATAGCGGTCGGTCATGACGATACACTCGCTGACAAGGGAACGGAGATAACCTGCCACCCTTACCCGATAGGTTTTCTCACTGCCGTAGGGAGAAAAGGCAATGGTGTCCCCGATTTCGGCGGTATCCTTTAAACGCAGGCAGAGGTAGACGCCGTCATCGGTAAGCGGTGTGAGCGTGTTCTTTTCGGTCAGAAAGCCGATTTTGCCGTTGTTCGCACGGTAAATATCGAGGGTCAGGGTTTTGTCCTCATAGCTAATACCGCTTGATGCCTGCCAATCGCCGTTTAGCTCGTCGGCAAGGGCAATGGCTTCTTCATTGGCGGCAGACTCCGAAAGAATGACCTTAGTGGTATAATTGCCGATGTCATGATTCAGCATATCGAGGAAGCTTTTCATGGTGTCTTTCATGCCGAGTCCGCCCACAAGAAGAATGGTACAGCCGAGTACCCCCACAAGCGTCATTGCACTGCGGGACTTATGGCGGAGAATATCCCGCAGATTCCATTTTGTCCCGAAGGACAGCTTGTGCCAAACGGACAGCTTTTCAACGGCGCTCTTTTTCATTGCCCTGGGGGTATAGGGACGGAGCGCATCGGCGGCGGTTCCGAGAAGCATTTTTTTGACGGAGAGGTAGCTGATGAGGGTCAGCAGTGCCACCATCAGCAGAATGACGGGAACGCAGAATGCGGGCATGACAAGCGCCCAATTCGGCATATCGAGATAGGTTCCCATCATTCCGTTCGGGCTGATAATGATTGCTGCCACAAGGTAGCCGAGTATAATACCGAGTCCCGAGCCGCTCAGACCGATCATTAAGCCGTAGGAGGTATAGTGCCGCAGGATTCTGCGGTCGCGGAAGCCGAGTGCCTTGAGGGTGCCGATCTGTACCTTTTCGTTGGCGGCAATTCGGTGCATCGTTGTCACCATGGTCAGAACAGCGATTGCCAGGAAAAGAACCGGCAGAACAGAGCCCATTGTTTTGCCTTCTTCGACTTCACTGAGTACACCTGCATAGGAATAATGCTCCGTCTTTGCTGTGACAAGGAGGGTCGTTCCGAGCGTTTCCTTGATTTTTTCCTCCAGCGTTGCTTTGTCCAGGGCGGACAGGATGTTGATTTGCGGATAAAATGCTTTTCCGATTGCTTTTTTCAATGCGTTCGGGGAAAGATAGGCGAATCCGAAGGCTTCATAATCGGGCATAATCTGATCTTCGTCCGCCACGCAGATCAGATTTTCTCCGCTTTTCGCCAATCCGATTACCTCACCGGTAATTTCCGCTCCCGCGTAGGTAAAGGTCAGTTCATCTCCGAGTCGGATATGGTTGGCTGCGGCAAATTTGTCCGAAAGCCAAATGCCGTCGGAAGCGGCATCATAGTCCGCTCCCTCTGTAATCATCATCGTGGAGACGGTATAGTTTTCCGATACATTGAGGGCTACGGATTTTTTGGTACCCTTTACGCCTGCATTTATGTTGAAGTATCGTGTTGCGGCATCGACGCCGTCTATGTTTTGAATGGCGCTGAGTTGCTCCTCTGTAAATCCGTTTTCGGAATAGATTCGGAAATCGGCATAGCTTGTGTCCTTGAAAAACGAAAATGTATCCTCTTCCAAGCTTTTCCATTCGATGTGAAAGCCGAGGAAAATGCCGACACCGATAGCAATCATTGTGACCATCGAAATGAATTGCGATTTATAGCGCCACGCAGTACGAAACAATTTTCTTATCAGCATCATTTACCACTCCACTTCATCGGCGCTCATCGGAGCAGGTTGTTCTTCATAAGATTTGATTTTTCCGTTTTTCACACGGATAACCACATCTGCCATTTTCGCAATATTCTGGTTGTGGGTAACAACCACGATGGTCTTGCCGTAATTTTTTGCCATTGAGAGCAAGAGCTTCAGTACCAGTACCCCCGTTTCGGAATCAAGGGCGCCCGTCGGCTCGTCGCAAAGCAGAATCTTCGGGTTTTTGGCAAGCGCACGTACGATGGAGACTCTCTGCTGTTCGCCGCCCGAAAGCTCCGACGGAAAGCTGTACAGATGGTCGGCAAGTCCCACCTCGGCAAGCATCTGTTTGGGGTCAAGCGCCTCTGCCGAAATATCTTTTACCAGAGCCACATTTTCGTAAACCGTCAAGGTCGGGATGAGGTTATAAAACTGAAATACAAATCCGACGGCAGAGGCACGGTAGTCCGAAAGCTCATTGCCCGAGAGGGTGGAAATATCCTTGCCGTGGACGGTAATGGTGCCGCTTGTCGGGCTGTCCAGACCGCCCAGCAGATTGAGAAGGGTGCTTTTTCCCGCCCCACTGGGACCTAAAATGACTACAAACTTCCCTTCTTCGAGGGTAAAGCTTACGCCGTCAAGCGCCCTTTGCTCGTGGTCACCGCTTGTGTAAACACGGGTCACATCCTTAAATTCTACGATAGCCATATAGATTCCTCCTATCCATTAGTTAGCTATAGCTAACTAATGCGTTAAAATATTACGGCGACCTAATTAGTCGCCGCTAACCTAATAATACAGTATATACCGATTGCTTCCGAAAGTCAATGGTTGTGAGGCGGTTCTTGCAAAAAAATGAGGAAAGTTAATTTCCAAAGTAAGTTCTACAGTGGAAATGCAATGACCTTTCGTGTGCTACTCACATTCGCAGGAAGTTCATCTGTTGCATAGCGCACTTTGCTCGGAAAAAGACTACATAGAACCGGTATGATTTGGGACAAAATGAGAGAGAAGTGACTTTGATTTCGAAAAAAAGAAACGTGGCGTTTGTCGATATAAAATCCACAAACACCTGGTGCGAGTTGCGTTACAAAACTATTTTAAAAATTCAGTAA
>CAZFQM010000206.1:0-3586 GCA_964520995.1 uncultured Oscillospiraceae bacterium | reverse complement strand
ACGCGGTGGCGCCTGCCGACCAAACAAAAATCGAGCAGACAATACAACGGTTTTCGGGAATGGACAGCTGAACCTTAATGTCGAATAAACAAACCGGCTCTCGACCAATGCGAGAGCCGGTTAACTTTATTTGTTTGTTTTTATTCGTTGGCTGCTTTGTTCCTTTTTACAACCTTTATTACCTTCATGCGGGAAAATTCTTCCCGCTCCTTTTCTTCCAAGGAGTCGGTAATGAATTTTACGGTGCTTTCAAAGCGGGGGATAATGATATTTTTTAACGCATTGGCACGGCGCTGCGTTTTTTTGATGGCATTTGCCAAGCGGTACACGCTGTTTTCCAATTCGGAAAGCACTACCGTTAAATGCTTCGCCTTATCAAAGGAGATATAAGCGATGTCAAGCTGAGAATTGGTTGCCGAAAAGCCATAATGAATCTTCGGCGGATCGGTATCAATTTCAACGTGCGGGATTTCAACGCCCATGACACTGCGATAGGTTATTTTTATACCGTTTTCTATCGGAACGGTATTCGCGATTTCTTCGCAGATGCCAAGTGTAATATTTGCCCGTTGCAAAGCGGAATATGCCGCTGTATAGGTCTCTTCGATTTCGCCTCGAATGGATTTGGCGGTGTCGATCAGTGACATCATTTCCCGAATCAGAATGTTGCGCTTCCGATCCAGCAATTCGTATCCCAGCTTTGCCAATGCCAAAGATTTTTTGGTATTGATCAAATTACCCTTGGTAGGAAAAACCTGTTCTGCCATTGAAGTTTCATTCCTTTCCGATTTTGCGCCCTTAAAAAGCGTAAAATCTGATACATAGCGTGATGAAAAGCCTTTTAATTTCCTTTCCCAGCTTCTTGGAAGCGTTCCTCGGCACGTTTGGGATTATAGTGCTGCTCTAACAGTGCCGAATCAACACGATCCAGCGCTTCTTTGGGAAGCAATGAGAGCAGGTCCCAACCCAAATCCAATGTTTGCTCAATGGTTCGGTTCTCATCAAAGCCTTGATTCAGAAAATACTTTTCAAACATTTTTCCGAATGTAATGAACAGCTTATCGTTCGGAGAAAGCTCCTCCTCACCGATAACCGATGCCAGAGAACGGGCGTCGGCAACCTTGGCATATGCGGCAAACAGCTGATTGGATACCGCGGAATGGTCGGCTCTGGTATATCCCTCTCCGATACCGTCTTTCATCAAACGGGAGAGAGAGGGGAGAATTGAAATCGGCGGATATACACCGGTTTGATCCAGGGTACGATCCAGCACGATCTGTCCCTCGGTAATATATCCCGTCAAGTCGGGAACGGGGTGGGTGATATCATCGTTCGGCATCGTCAAAATCGGTATTTGCGTTACCGAGCCCTCGGCGCCGTTTACAATGCCGGCACGCTCATACAGGGATGCCAGGTCGGAATAAAGATATCCCGGGTAGCCTTTTCTGCCCGGAATTTCGCCCTTTGAGGAGGAAAATTCACGCAATGCCTCGGCATAAGAGGTGATGTCGGTCATGATGACCAGCACATGCATATTGTGCTCATATGCCAGATATTCCGCTGTGGTCAGCGCACATCGCGGAGTCAGAATTCTTTCGATGATCGGGTCGTTGGACAAGTTCAAGAACATAACAACCTTTTGTAATACGCCCGATTCCTCAAAGGAACGTCTGAAATAATCTGCAACGTCATTTTTTACACCCATTGCCGCAAAGACAACGCCGAATTTTTGTCCGCTTTCATCGGCGATTTTTGCCTGGCGAACAATCTGCACCGCCAATTTGTTATGGCTCATGCCCGAGCCGGAGAAAATCGGCAGCTTTTGTCCTCGAATCAAGGTCATCAATGCATCAATCGAAGAAATGCCGGTTCGGATATAGTTTTTCGGATAGGTACGGGAAACCGGATTGAGCGGCTTTCCGTTGATGTCGGCGAACTTTTCGGGGTAAATCGAACCCAGACCGTCAATCGGAGCACCTGCGCCGTTGAAGATTCTACCTAGAACCTCGGTGGAAAGCGGCATTTCCATCGGATGTCCCATCAGCTTTGTGCGGGTATTTTTGAGGGATAAGCCGTTGGTGCCTTCAAAAACCTGTACAACAACTTTTTCTCCTTGAATCTCAACCACACGTCCCAGCCGCTTGGTGCCGTCGTTGAGGGACAGCTCGCAAATCTCATCAAAGCTTGCGTTCTTTACATGGTCAAGCACAACCAAAGGACCGTTGATTTCTTTTAAACCGATATATTGTATACTCATATTATCCGATCCCTCCTTTTACGCTTCGGTAAGCTTTGACAAAGCGGTGTCGATTTCTTTGTAGTAGTTTTTAAACAGATGCAGCTGATCGTTCGGTACATCGTATTTTATCTTGATCAGCTTATCAAACAGACCGGTTTCCATGATGAGGGAGATCGGTACCTGCTTGGCGATATAGCTTTCTGCTTGACGGTACAGGTAAAGAATCACCTGCATCATTTTCAGCTGCTTCTCCATTGATACAAAGGTATCGTCTTTATGGAAAGCGTTTTGCTGTAAAAATCCGACGCGAATGACATTGGCAATTTCAATAATCAGCTTTTGATAATCCGGCAATACATCTGCGCCGATTAGCTTGACAATCTCCATCAGCTGTGCTTCCTGAGAAAGCAGATTGGAGATCTGTCGGCGGCATTTCAGAAAATCTCTGCCGACCTGTGTGTTGTAGTAATTGGACAAGTCATCCAAATATTCGCTGTAGCTGGTCATCCAGTTGATAGCGGGGTAGTGTCTGGCATAGGCTAAGGATTTGTCCAATGCCCAGAAGCAACGCACAAACCGCTTGGTGTTCTGGGTAACCGGCTCCGAAAAGTCGGAGCCCTGCGGAGATACCGCACCGATGATGGTAACAGAACCCTCTGTACCGTTTAAGTTTACCATATAGCCCGCACGCTCATAGAACTCCGAAAGGCGGGACGGCAAATAGGCGGGGAAGCCCTCTTCTGCCGGCATTTCCTCCAAACGTCCGCTGATTTCACGCAATGCTTCTGCCCAGCGGGAGGTGGAATCTGCCATGATAGCTACATGATAGCCCATATCTCGGTAGTATTCCGCCAGGGTAATTCCGGTATAAATGGAAGCCTCGCGCGCCGCCACCGGCATATTGGAGGTGTTGGCAATCAAGCCGGTGCGATCGGTCAGAGCTTTTTGAGATTTCGGGTCGATCAGATGGGAAAATTCATCCAACACCTGAGTCATCTCATTTCCGCGCTCGCCGCATCCGATATAGATAATAATATCGGCATCACACCATTTGGCAAGCTGATGCTGTGTCATTGTTTTTCCGGTTCCGAATCCGCCGGGAATAGCGGCAGTACCGCCCTTGGCAATCGGGAAGAGGGTATCAATGACACGCTGACCGGTAATAAGCGGTATGGTAATCGGCTTTCTCTCCTTGACGGGACGTGCACGGCGAATCGGCCATTTTTGGCAAAGCGTTAACACTTCGGTTTCTCCGTTCGGCTTTTTTATCGTAACAACGGTGTCGTTGACGGTGTATAAGCCGTTTGGCTTCACGCTGACTACCTCTCCCTCTAAAGAGGGGGAAAG
>CAZFQM010000205.1:0-3602 GCA_964520995.1 uncultured Oscillospiraceae bacterium | reverse complement strand
TCCGAGGTTGTTTTTGCTTTTTAATGCCCAAACGGGGTCGGCAACCAGCCCGACGGGGATGTTGTCCGAGATCGCACGAACTGCACGCACCGCTTGATTGATACGTGAGGTGTTCCGTTCACAGAGCCATTGCTCAAAGCCGCTGCCGCCGCCGACCGACATATATTGCGCATATTGACCTGCATCGGTATCGGTGCCGTAATCCTCCAATAGGATTCCGTCGGGGAAATAGCCTTGTGCCAGCTCCTCTATTCCGGAAATCAAATCATCGTCGGAGTAGTCTCCCATATGGTAGATGGTGAAGACCGAAACGCCCTGTTGCTCCGCTTTGTCTGTGATGAGTCGCAGTAGGTCGATTGGATAGGACGGAAAGATATCCGATGCGTAAATGACACTGCCCTGATAGTCGGTGTCAATGATAACCGCATTGAAGTCGTATTGCTTTATCGAAGAAAAAACGGCATCAATGCGGGAGGAAAGCGTTTCCGACGCTACGGTTTCCTCTTGAATCAGTTCCTCGGCAGAGAGGCAGAAGCCTTTGGCGCCCTCTGTCAATGCGATTGACAGAGGCTTGACTTGCAGCTCCGTTTGAATTTGTTCGATATCAATTAGCTCGGTATCGCTCGGCAGTGTCACTTCCGTGTCCGGAACGGCACGGTATGCAGACCATGATGTCAAAATGGCAGATAATACCATAATGCATACCGAGATGATGGCAACGATGGTGGAAATACTTTTCTTATTTTCCTTGCTCAAGCTTCTATCCTCCTGAAATCATCTGTTTCCGACAGCCTGTTATTGTGTCAGCTTCGGCAGAAAGCTTTGTACCTCCTGCCAAGTTCTGTTGACCTTTTCGCCACTGAGACGGTCGAACAGATATTGATAGCAAAATATTGCGATTCCCTTTGCGTGGCTTTGCTTTTCGGTTTCCAGAATACAGCGCAAAATGACGTCGTTGTGCTGCTTCCACTCCAAGCGACCGCTGCCCGCATATCGATCCTCGTTGTCGGCCTTGCCGAGTGTCATTCCCGCAAGGAGAAAAACGCCGCTTTCTTCGGTAATGTAGCTGTTAAATTCCGCTACTACTTTGGCAAACGGATAGGTTTGGTGCTCCATGCCGTAGTAAATCTGGGGGCAAATGTAGTCGATAAAGCCCTTTTCACTGCACCACCGTTTGACGTCCGCAAAGTGGATGTTGTAATCTCGGTCAACATTTCCTTCGGGGCTGATTCCGAACTGTGCCTGCGGGTTTGCCGATTTTACCGCATCGTAGATTCCCTTTACCATGGCGGAAACATCCTCCAAGGAGCTGCTGTAATAAAAATAGTCATCCATGTGAATGCCGTCGAGCTTGTATTTTTGTAAAAGCTCCTTGGCACCGTCTGCAATCAATCGGCGTACTTCGGGTATCGAGGAGTTGTAATACCATCTGCCGTCCTTTAATACAATGTTGGTGCCGCGCTTTTGTGCCGAAAGATACCATTGCTTAATGAGATAGCGGTCGTCCACCTGCTGTATTTCCGAATCGGTCATTGCACGAAGCGGATTGATCCAGCCGTGTATCGAAAATCCGAATTTTCGCGCTTCGGTGACGATAATTTGATAAGGGTCATACTCCGCTTCTTTGGTATAGGAACCGGTCACCATTGCCGACCAGGGAAAATATTCCGAGGGATAAAAGCTGTCGCTGTAAGGTCTGGCTTGCACAAAAAGGGTATTGAAGCCGTATCCGCGCACATTTTCCAGCATATCATGAAGCATGGCGGTAAAGGCTTCCTTGTCACGTTGTACGCCGTTTTCGGTCAGTGCATATTGTAAATCGAATTGAGAGAGCCAGATTGCTTTTGTTTGTAAGCCGACCGAGGGGATTACTTGGTTGTAGGTCGGCTCGGAAGCTGCGGCGGAGGAGCTTGTCTGCGAAGCAGAGGAGCTTGTTGCGCCGCTTTCGGAAATGACGTCGCTTGAGATGGCAAGTGCAGAGGAGCTGGCTGCCGAGGAATCAAAGAAGTTATTCTCCGTAGAAGCTGCGACAGAGGCTTCCTGCGTTTCCTGTGAACTGTAGGAGGGCTGTGTGCAGAGTGAGGTTGTCACTTCGGCAGAGGAAATACTGTCCGATACCGGTGCACAGCCGACTACCGTAAAAAGCAGGACAAGTAGGAAGCAGGTCAAGCGCTTCATCCGAAATCTCTCCTTTTATTCGAGGTGTTGTGGCGGAAAGGCTGTTATCAAAACGAAGCGCTCTCCTCTGACTCTATTGTACCACAAAATACCGAAAAAGAAAATCAAAAATTTCAGTAAAAAACAGCAAATCCGATTTTTGTGGATTTGCTGTGGAAAAAATGTCCGAGTCGATGGGTATCAAATGCTGTAAATGCGACATACTATTCGGTGCAGGATATACTTTGCTTGAGGATGAGGATTGTATGCAAAAGATTATTTTTTATCATGAAGGCCGTGAAGCACAGCTTTTGTCGCTTCTTTTAAAAAATCTGTCTGTACAATATGCCGTGACTTTTCTCGGAGAAAGCAAGGTGATGACGGTCGGTGTCGGAAGCGAGCTGCTTCTTTGTGAAGCAAGCAGCCTGCATAGGGTGGAAGCCCCCGATACGATTTTGGTGTTCAGTGAGCATTGTCTCCCGCCGACCGAGCTTTGTATTGATGCTTCGGTTATCTGTATCGCAAGCTCCGATAATACGGCGTTGCTGAAGCTGCTGGCAACGACGCACGCGCGGGTGATTACCTGCGGAATGTCCGATAAAGATACCGTAAATTGCTCCGGAAAAAGCGAGCATAGCATTTCGGTTTCGCTTCAGCGAGAGCTTATCAACTGCATCGGGCAGAGGCTGGAGCCGCTGGAGCTGGTGCTTTCGTCCGAGATTGGCTATCGCTCCTATGAGCTGTTGGCTTACGCGACGATTTTGCTTTTGTTGGGGATTGTTTGCGAGTGTCCGAAAGCCGAGATATCGCTTCGCTAGTCAAGCTCCGCTGTTGCTTTTTCGGTGTCCTCCGTTGCTTTCGGCGTGTCGGTACGTGAGCCGAGAAAGTAGGCTGATAGGGTGCCGACTAATAAAGCCACGGCGGCAAGAAGCAATTCCGAATAGGGAGGCAGGGAAAAGCCGCCCTTGCCCCAAAATATATTTTTCAGCAGTACCGGAACCGAGCCGATGACCAAGCCCAGAATCGAAAAGTAGGTTGCCTGCGGATAGCGCTGCAGTAGGACTCGAATGAGCTTTGCTCCACCCAAAATGCCGACGGCACAGCCGAGTACAATCGGAATTAGGAGTAGAAAGTTAAAATCATGGATTGCATTGATGACCGTGGTGTATGCACCCAGTAAAAGCATGACAAAGGAGCCGCTGATGCCTGGGATAATCATGCAAGCCGCCGCCAGGGTGCTTGCCGCGAACAGTAAAAGAAAGCTCGTGATAGTCAATTCGGTGATTACCGAATCGGCATCGTGGTTTGGCACAAAGACCACCGTAAATATCATGATACCGAGCGCAATCGCAAATGGGATAAGGCAAGAAAAGCGAAGCGCCTGTGCGGTTGCCCGTTTGTATATCATGGGAATGCTGCCGATGATTAAGCCGATGAAGAAAAAG
>CAZFQM010000204.1:1839-3654 GCA_964520995.1 uncultured Oscillospiraceae bacterium | reverse complement strand
ATTCCAGCCCCGATAAGCCATGCAAATACGCCTCGTGGCATACCTTTGCAAGCGAAGCACCCGCTTGACAGGAAATCACGGTATCCTCCACCGTAATTTCGGAAAAGGAATCGGTTAATTTGATAACAAAACCGTCAAAGCCGTCATCCGATGCAAGGATATTGGAGCCTTTCCCTATGATAAAGCTTTTAATGCTCCGCTCCCGACAGCAGCCCAAAACATCAATGAGCTGTTCTGTGGTATGCGGACAAACCAAAAAGGAACAGCTGCCGCCTATTTTAAAGGTGGTATGATTTTTCAGCGACTCATTCTCCTTGAAATCATAACCATGAGCTGTAAAATATTCTCTCAATTCCGATAAATTGTCGGTCATCCTTTGCCTCCGTATTTTGATGATTGATTTTCGGCTTCTCGAAGCAACTGATAAAAATCTATGTTTTTCTTTTCCTTAATATACCCGAAAAAGCGTTCTTCATCGGCATTGAGAATCAATTTTTTCGGAAAATCGATTTCCTCCAGTAAGGCGATTGCCTTGTCCACCTTGCCAACGGTGGTGGCAAAATGCGAATCGGAATCCACAATAACCGTTACCTCATATTTTTTGCACAGCCGTGCAATTTCGGTACAGTTTTCCTTGGCACCGCCGCGCAAAGCAAAGGAGGCATTGTTAATCTCGACGATTTTGCCGTATTCCTTGAACGCCTTGATGGCTTTTTCATAATCATAGCGAAACAGCTCTGTCCCGCTGTGCCCGATTACATCCACATACGGATTTTGCGCAATATTCAGATAGGCACGCGTATGATACTCTGTTGTTTGCGGCGCACAGGTCGGCACATGAAAGGAAGCAATGACCCAATCAAGCTCCCGCAAAACCTCTTCGGGCAGGTCCAGCTTGCCGTTGTCATCCAGAATATTGACCTCCGCTCCCCGCAGTACCAAAATATCGTATACTATACGGGGAATGGCGCGAAGATTCGAAAAATGCCAATAATGCGGCGCATCGGTCATGCCGGAGGCATGGTCGGTCACGGCAATACATTTCATCCCATTTTCTTTGGCGCATAACACATTTTCCAGCACCGTGCTGTAAGCATGAGAGGAAGCCACGGTGTGACAATGCGCATCTGCTATGGTTTTTAACATTTTGATTCAGCCTTTCCGATTCGGGTCATGATAAAAAAGCGATTTCTTATTATTCCCAAGTTTTGATGACGTCATTTTCTTCAAACGACAGTCCGAGGTTATGCATCAGCTCTTGCGCGGCATTATACCCTAATTTCTTCTGACGGTTGTTCATGGCGGCAACCTCTAAAATGACCGCCAAATTCCGTCCCGGCTTAACCGGAATGGTCAAGGACGGAACCTTTACCCCGAGAATACTGGTATACTCGTTTTCCATTCCCATGCGGTCATATACCTTGTTCGGGTCCCATTGCTCCATCTCGATAACCAGGTCTACTTTTTCGGTCATTTGAATAGAACCCATGCCGAACAAGCGTCTGGCGTTGATGATACCGATACCGCGTAATTCCATGAAATGGCGGATGTTTTCAGGGGAAGAGCCTACCAAGGAACGATTGGAAACCCGTCGAATTTCAACGGCGTCATCCGCTACCAGACGATGTCCTCTTTTTACCAATTCAATGGCAGTTTCCGACTTACCGACACCGCTTTCGCCCAACAGCAGGATTCCCTCACCGTAAACTTCGACCAGAACGCCGTGTCTGGTAATTCTGGGAGCAAGCTCCACACTGAGCAAGGAAATGACCCCCGACATAAAGGCTGAGGTACTTTCGGTAGTACGTAACAGCG
>CAZFQM010000204.1:627-1803 GCA_964520995.1 uncultured Oscillospiraceae bacterium | reverse complement strand
TGCTTTCCCTTGCGGCATCAATCATTTCCGGAAATACCTCCTGCCCGCGCGTAACCACCACAGCAGGAATTTTTTGACGAAACAAATCGAAAATTCTCTGCTTGCGAAGCTCCGGCTCAATGCTTGCCAGATAGGCGAATTCCATTTTTCCGGTGATCTGTATTCTGTTCGGGTCGAAGTATTCATGAAATCCGGACAGATGCAATCCGGGACGGTTGACCTCATTTACCGAAATCATCATTTCCTCTTCCGGCAAATAAAGCGGTTCCAAATTAAAATCCTTGATAATTTTGTTAAGCGAAACAGTAAACTGCCCTGCCATAATCAATTCATCCCTTTCTGATAAACAAAAGCCTTTATGACAATATAACTCTATTTTATATTATACAATATTATTTATTTTCAAGCAACAGATAATTGCCTTATTTCCTCCGAGAAATTTGAATTTTTTTGACAGCTTCCCCGCGGTGTTTACATTTGAGACAAAAAATGGTATAATAAGGAAAAGACAAATAAAATATCGCATCATCGTTTAAAAAGAACGCTTTTGGAAAGGATTGAGCGTAAAATGAAAATCGCTTTGTTTACCGAAACATATCTGCCCTATATTAACGGCGTGGTTACTCATGTAAAAATATTGAAGGAGGGCTTGGAGGAGCTGGGGCACAAGGTACTTGTCGTAACAGCCGATCCGAATACCCGTCGGTATTATGTTAAGGACGGTGTGCTGCATTGTCCCGCAAAAAGCTTTAAGCGCTTTTATGATTACGGCTTAGCTTCACCGGTCAGCACAAGACGTTTGATGTATCTTAAAGAATTTGATCCGGACATTATCCATATCCATAACGAATTCGGGGTCGGCTTCTCGGGCGCCATGATTGCAAGAATTTTGAAAAAGCCGCTGGTCTATACCCTGCACACCATGTATGACGAATATGTATATTACGTTGCGCCTCGTCCGCTTTTACCGGTTGTGAAACAAATTTCACATCGCTACGCCAAATTTTTGGCTTCCAATGCAGCAGCTTTAACCGGTCCCTCCAAAAAAGTACAGCAATTTTTCGATGAATGCGGCGTCGGCAGAGATATCTCGGTTGTTCCGAATCCGGTTGAGTTGGATATTTTCCAGCCCGAGAATATTGATGAGCAAAAGAAAGAGGCTTTTCGGAAAAAGCA
>CAZFQM010000204.1:0-617 GCA_964520995.1 uncultured Oscillospiraceae bacterium | reverse complement strand
ATCGGAGACGGTCCCTCCAAACCGGAATTGGAGGAGCAGGCAGAGCGCCTGGGCATTACCGATACCGTGTTTTTTGTCGGCAAGGTGATGCATGATGAACTGCCCCCTTACTATGCTTGCTGTGATTTATATGTAACCGCTTCCCTCTCCGATACCAATTCCATCTCAATGCTGGAGGGCATGGCAACCGGCTTGCCGGTATTGCAACGCTTTGACGAATTAAATGAGGGACAGGTTCGCGACGGCGTAAACGGATATATTTTCTATGATGAAAAGGATATGTATCACGAAATTATCGCCTATAAAAACAAATCCCGTGAGGAAAAGGAAGCGCTTCGCTTTGCAGTCAGAGATTCCGTCAAGCAAGCGGGGGCGGCTGATTTGGCAAATTATCTGTTAACAATCTACCGCGACATCAAGTTCCCGAACAAGCACAAAACAAAATAGCTTAACATCAAAACAGGCTGAAGCCTTTGAATCGACCCCCATTCGTTAGATTTTTTGGTCTAACTTTTGGGAGCAGTGCGTTCCGCGGGGATGCAATTATTTATTTATAATTTTTCAAAAGGATTCTGTATGTATGATTTTTATCCTGCACATATGTAGCGCCGTCTTTT
>CAZFQM010000203.1:0-3688 GCA_964520995.1 uncultured Oscillospiraceae bacterium | reverse complement strand
ATTATACCAAAGGGCTTGAGAGGTTTTCAACTTTCATTTAACTTTACAATACGAATATATTTGGTTGGAGAAGCGAAATATGGAGTTATATCGGGGTGTCACACGATTTCATCCGTCACCGGATAAGGGCTTGACCCAAAAAGAGGTCATCGAAAGAAAAAGTCAGGGGCTTTATAATAAACAGCAATCCGGTATCACAAAGACGACAGGACAGATTGTATGTGAAAATATTTTCACGTTATTCAATGCTTTTAATTTCGGAATCGGTGTCTGTATTGCATTGGTAGGAGCATATAAAAATTTGCTTTATCTCGGTGTGATTATTTTAAATATACTGATTGGTATTGTGCAGGAATTACGCTCGAAAAAGATAGTGGAAAAGCTTTCGCTGATATCGGCTCCGCACGCCTGCATTTTGCGTGAGGGAAAAGAGCAGAATGCTTCGGTAGAAGAGCTGGTGCTGGATGATATCATGATTCTGCACGCGGGAAATCAAATATGTGCCGATGCTGTGGTGGTTTCGGGCGAAATCGAAGCGGATGAAGCGTTGCTGACGGGGGAAGCCGACCCGATATTGAAGTCTGCGGGAACCTCCTTGATGTCGGGAAGCTATGTGGTCAGCGGAGCCTGTCGTGCACAGGTGGTTCATGTCGGCTCGGATAACTATGCGGCAAAGATTACCGCCGAGGCAAAAAAATACAGAAAAATAGATTCCGTGCTGTTGCAAACGCTCAATCAAATTGTGAAGTTTACCGGAATTTTTGTTATTCCATTAGGCATTTTGCTGGTGCTGAATTCGATTTTTGTATTACATGAAACCTTGCCGGATACAGTAGTGGCAACCGCTTCGGCGTTGCTCGGAATGATGCCGAAGGGCTTGGTACTGTTAACCGGGGTGTCTCTTGCGGTCGGCGTGGTGAAGCTTGCCAAAAAAAAGACATTGGTGCAGGATTTGTATTGTATCGAAACGCTGTCAAGGGTGGATGTGCTCTGTCTGGATAAGACCGGAACCATCACCGAGGGCAGGATGGCGGTCTCTGATGTGATAAAGCTGGATGGAAAGGGTATGCCGCTTTCCGTTGAGATGTCGGCGGCTAATTTTGTCTCGGCTTCGGAGGATGACAACGCAACGCTTGCGGCTTTGAAAAAGCATTTCGGCAGTGACAGCTCTCTGCGTGTTTTGCAAAAAACGCCTTTCTCCTCCGCGAGAAAATGGAGCTCGGTTACCTTCGAGCAGGTCGGTACCATCCTGTTCGGTGCACCGGAAATATTGCTGAAAAATCAGCAGGACAGCTTGCCGCCCGAGCTTCGGCAATTGGAGGAAAAAGGGTGTCGCTTGCTGCTCATGGCTTGGAGCGATGCCGAGGTGAGGGGCGATTTGCCGCAACAATGCTATCCTGTAGCAGCTATTGTTCTGCATGACCCGGTACGTCAAAACGCGAAGCAAACTTTAGATTTTTTTCGCCGCCAAGATGTAAATATGAAAATTATTTCAGGTGACAATCCGGTTACGGTTTCGGGTATCGCAAAGCAGGCGGGTTTGCAAAATTATGACTCCTATTTGGATGCTTCAACGGTTAAAAGCGAGGAAAAACTTGCCGAGCTGGCGGAGCAGTATACTATTTTCGGTAGGGTAACACCGGAGCAAAAGCGAACTTTAGTTCATGCACTTCAGAACCGCGGACACGTGGTTGCCATGACCGGAGACGGCGTAAACGATGTGCTTGCACTCAGAGATGCCGATTGCAGTATTGCCATGGCTTCGGGAAGCGATGCCGCCAGGCAGGTCTCTAAGCTGGTTTTGCTGGAATCCGATTTTTCCGCGCTGCCGAGTGTCGTCATGGAGGGCAGGCGGGTAGTGAACAATATTACCCGTACCGCATCGCTGTTCATGGTAAAAACGATATTTTCTTTCTTGCTGTCCTTTATGTCGCTGTTTTTCCAAATGCCCTATCCGCTGATTCCGATTCAGCTGACCTTGATCGGCGTGGTGGCGGAGGGCTTGCCGTCCTTTATTTTGGCGTTGGAGCCGAACCGAGAACGGGTAAAGGGGAATTTTCTTCAAACAATATTGGGCAGAGCATTTCCGAGCGCCTTGATTATCGTGATGTATTTGGTTGTGGTGGATGCGTTGGCACCGATATTTGGCATCTCCGAGGCAGAGCGGATTACGCTGGGTGTATATTTAACCGGCTTTACATGGCTGATGCAGCTGTTTACGGTCTGTCGCCCCTTCAATAAGCTTCGCGCCGTAGTATGGGGAAGCATGACAGCGGGATTTTTTCTCCTGGCATATTTCCTGCGTGACATATTCAACTTAACCATTCTCTCTCCCATTGCCTTTTTAGCTTTTGCGGTGATGGCTGCTTTTTGTTATCCGCTACAGCTTTTGCTTGAAAAAGGCGGGCGCAGGCTGATTCGCTTTTACCGAAAAAAGAAGAAAAGCAAATAATCAAAGCATTTTGACAATCGAAATACCGCTGGAACTTTTTGACAGCTGTATGCTGCAGATTCAATCCGTCAATACTGTAATCAAGCTGGTGGATGGGGTGAAGATTGCAGTGTACAATAAGGTGGAAATATGCGGTGTAGACACTTCAAGGCTGACGGTATTAAAAGAAGCGGAAAAGATGGATTTGCTCAGAAAAATGCATGAGGGGGATAAAACGGCGCGGGAAAAATTGATTAACGGAAATTTGCGGTTGGTGCTAAGTGTCATTCAGCGCTTTGTCAATCGGGGAGAAAACATGGATGATTTGTTTCAGGTCGGGTGCATCGGCTTGATGAAATCCATCGACCACTTTGATATTTCGTTGGATGTTCGATTTTCCACCTATGCCGTTCCGATGATTATCGGAGAAATCAGGCGGTATTTGCGTGATAATAATGCCATTCGGGTAAGTCGTTCCTTAAAGGATACGGCATATCGGGCGATGCAGGTAAAGGAAAGGCTGACAAATCGGAGTTTAAATGAACCTACGATTGAGGAAATTGCCGAGGAAATGGGCTTGGAAAAGCATGAGATTGTGCTTGCCCTGGAGGCAATTGTCGATCCGGTCTCCCTGTATGAGCCGGTTTATTCGGAGGGCGGCGATACCATTTATGTCATGGATCAGATCGGCGATAGAAGCGATGATATTAACTGGTTGGATGAGCTTTCCATGAAAGAGGCGATTACGCATTTGAATGACCGCGAAAAAAAGATTTTGTCCTTGCGCTTTTTTCGGGGCAAAACGCAGGTTGAGGTCGCAAAAGAAATCGGTATTTCACAAGCGCAGGTGTCCCGTTTGGAAAAATGCGCTCTGACCAAGGTGAAAAAGGAAATTTAGGGGTCAGGAAGCGATGAAAAAGATATTTACGGAAAAAGAGGAAAGGATTGACAACTATACAAAATTAGTGTATTATTAAAACAAAATAAAAGGAGGAACATTAGAATGGCGAAATATGTATGTCGGGTTTGCGGATATGTTTATGATGAGGCGGAGGGAGATGCTATTTGCGAAATTGCTCCCAAAACGCTTTGGGAAGATGTTTCGGAGGATTTCGTCTGCCCGCTTTGCGGAGTCGGAAAAGAAGAATTTTATCCGGAATTAGGATAAACTCCGAGCAAGGACATCAATCATTGCAAGGGATTTATGCTTTGCGGAAAGGATGAGACAAGATGGATTTATCGGTACTGTGGAAGCTT
>CAZFQM010000202.1:0-3696 GCA_964520995.1 uncultured Oscillospiraceae bacterium | reverse complement strand
GGTCAAAATCTGAGACACCCTTGCCTCAACCGATCTAAAGACCTGTCAGTGAGTTTTTGAAAATCTGCTCGAAGCCGAGAAATTTGATGATACCGAGGTTAACCGACGGATGCAAGCGCAATCCTCCCTTATAGGGACCGATGGCACTGTTAAACTGGACACGATAACCGGTGTTTACATGAACCTGCCCTTGGTCATCAATCCACGGAACGCGGAATTTTATCTGCCGCTCGGGATTGACCAGCCGTTCAAGCAACGCATCGCGCCGATATGCCTCTTCGTTTGCCTCCACAACGGGACGGAGAGATTCCAACACTTCCTTGACCGCCTGGTGGAATTCCGGCTCACAGGGATTTTCTCTTACCACTCTTTCGATTACTTCGTCTACATATGACATATTGCTTCCTCCTTTGTAAAAAGAAAAACGCCTTTAATGGCAGGAGTACTCCCGCAGCATTAAAGACGTCATTGCCTTTCACTTATAAAATTGATTTTGTTTTAAAGTAAAACAGCGTCTTTGAGTCCTCACACTCAAAGACGCCCTTGCCTTTATGTGATGTATTATACACCCGAAAAAATTGTTTGTCAACCCCTTTTTGAAATTTTGTTTTCGAAATCCTGCAAAAAATGCCGATTTTTTTCGAGAAACCCTTGACAAAATGCAAGTTTGGCAGTATAATAATTGCAAATGAGCAAGGGCGTTCATTTTGGTACAGACCGAGTCGCTGTGCTGAAACGAGCGCCCTTTTTTTGAAAGAAAAAGCGAAAGTCTACTGTATCATCTGAGCGGTTCGGTTATCATAAAAGAGAGCCACTGAAAACGAAATTACCGAAAGAAAGAGGTATATAGAATGAACTATTCCAAGGAAGAGGTCATGCAATACGTCGCGGAGGAGGATGTGAAGTTTATCCGTCTTGCCTTTTGCGATGTGTTCGGAAAGCAGAAAAATATATCGATCATGCCGGATGAGCTGCCCCGCGCCTTTGAATACGGCATTGCCTTTGATGCTTCCGCAATCGTCGGCTTCGGCGATGAGGCAAGCTGTGACCTGCTGCTGCATCCTGCGCCCGAAACGCTGATGCCGCTTCCGTGGCGTCCGGAGCACGGTCGGGTCGTAAGGATGTTTTGCTCGATTTCTTACCCGGACGGTGCGCCGTTTGAGTGCGACACGAGAAGTCTGTTGAAAAAAGCCATGGAGTCTGCCGAGGCGGCAGGTTACCGTTTTTCTTTCGGTGCCGAGCAGGAGTTTTATCTTTTCAAGCTGGACGAGGACGGCAAAAAGACCGATATCCCCTATGATGAAGCGGGGTATATGGATATCGCGCCCGAGGATAAAGGAGAAAACATTCGCCGTGAGATTTGCCTGACCTTGGAGCAGATGGGGATTCGTCCCGAGCGTTCTCATCATGAGGAGGGACCGGGACAGAATGAAATTGATTTTCGGTATTCCGATGCGCTCACTGCGGCGGATAACGCCCTGACCTTTCAGACGGTGGTCAAGAGCGTCGCCTATCGAAACGGCTTATATGCGGACTTCTCCGCGAAGCCGATTGCGGAGAAGCCGGGAAACGGCTTCCATATCAATATGTCGGTACAGCCCAACGAAAGCTCCGAAAATCTCTGCTGTATGATTGCGGGGATTTTGGATAAGGTGGAGGAGATGACGGCATTTTTGAATCCGACCGAAAGCTCTTATCGGCGCTTCGGGCAAAGCAAGGCACCGACCTATATTTCCTGGTCAAGTGAAAATCGCTCGCAGCTTGTACGGATTCCCGCAGCAGGCGGAGAGTACCGCAGGGCGGAGCTTCGTTCTCCCGACCCGACCGCCAATCCCTATTTGGCGTTTGCGCTGATGATTTATGCGGGGCTTTACGGATTGGAACAAAAGCTTGCACTGCCGCAGGCGAAAAACCTGAACCTTTATAAAGCCGATGCAGAAGAGCTTGCGGGGCTGAAAAAATTGCCGCAGGATTTGGAAGCCGCTTGCGGGATTGCTTCCGAAAGTGAGTTCGTAAAAGCGCATATCCCGAAAGGAATCGTAGATATTTATTGCAACAGAGGATAAAAGGAGGGGTGGAAAATGAGCTTGAAAGAGCGGGTGTACAGTGTTTTGATTGTTTCGGCTTCCGAAGCCTTGAATACCGTGCTTCAGGCTCTGCTCCCTTCAACCGGGTATGAACCGATACGAATCGTCTCCGATGTCAGCGCGGCGAAGCGGGCTTTTGCCGCACGGGAGTACGATTACGTGGTCATCAATTCCCCTTTGCCGGATGACAGCGGCATCCGATTTGCCATTGATGCTTGCCACACCAAAAGCAGTGTGGTATTGCTCTTGGTTCGTGCCGAGCTGCATGACGAGATTTTCGACAGGGTTGCCGAGCATGGTGTTTTCACCCTGCCGAAGCCGACTTCCAGGCTTACCCTGCTGACAGCGCTCAACTGGTTGTCGAGCGCAAGAGAGCGGCTGAGAGTGACCGAGAAAAAGACCCTTTCGGTCGAGGAGAAAATGGAGGAGATACGGCTGGTCAACCGCGCGAAGTGGTTGCTCATCCGCACGCTTGAAATGGAGGAGCCGGAGGCACACCGCCACATCGAAAAGCAGGCAATGGATCGGTGCCTGTCTAAGCGGGAAATTGCCGAGGAAATTATAAATCAATACGGATAAAGCAGGCTGTACCGATGAGGCAACCTGCTTTTTTTGTCGGGAAAAGCAGAAAATCCGAGTTTTCACTATCGTGAAAGCTCGGATTTTCTTACGTTTATGAAAAAAGGGGGGTTATTTGATGAGATTTTCCTCACTGAAGCCGCCCGGCTGAATCTGGCACTTGATGTTGTAGATCTTAGCGCCTGCGTTGTTCTTCATCGAAGCCAGCTGGCAATTCTTCAGATAGTTGTTAAACGAGGTAATCGAACCGCCGTTGAGAATGTACATATAGTTTTCCGCGCCCATACGGCTGGTATACAGGTTGACACCGGTAATGGTGCTGTTGGTTGCGGTGAGGAAAGAGTGCGGGATGTAAGCAAAGGTGTTCACGATGGTCTGATTCTTGGAGTTTTCGTAGATGATGAAATCGTTCATCTGTCTGCCGATAGGCTCAATCAGCTGCGGACGCAGGTCTTTGCCGTCAATCCAGTTTTCAAAGTCGGAGAGGTAACGGTATGCGGTAATGATCTGCTGACCGTTGTTGGACAAGCAGGCATTGATGTAGCCGCCGTTACAGCCGGTGATGCGCAAGCCGTTTTTGTAGAAAGAGCCGACACAACGCTGCAAAACGAAATCGGAAGCACCCTTCATCTCTACTCCGCCGTATGCCGCATAGAAGTTCAGGTTGTCGCAGAAGGTATTTGCCGCCGTGCCGCGAACGGTGTAGGGATAGCTGTCAACGGTAGTTCTGAACTTGCCGCCGACTACGGTGATACCGTTTAACGGATAGTAGAAGCGCATACCGGTACAGCCTGCATTTTTGCCTGCCAGGGTGACCAGAGCAGTGTCGGATAACGCCTTGCCCTTGCCGTAGTAGCAGAATACAGAGGTTCCCGCATAGTTGCTGGCTTCGGTGTCACAGCCCAAGGTTGCGTTGGCACCGCAGAGAATGGTGTTTGCATGAACCGTGATCGGTTTGTCCAGACGATAGATACCGCCCGGCATATAAACATATCCGCCGCCGTTTGCTTTTGCGGCATCCAGAGCTTTC
>CAZFQM010000201.1:2570-3698 GCA_964520995.1 uncultured Oscillospiraceae bacterium | reverse complement strand
GAATCCTTGCAGCAAGGAAAAGGTTTATCCGGGCGGAAAATCGGTCAATGTGACCAGAGTTTTAAAAAGTCTTGGGGTTTCCGCCCGCCTGCTCGGCATTGCGGGGCGGGAGAACATCGACCTGCTGCGCGGTTTGCTGAATCGAGACGGCATTGATTATCGGCTGTCGGAAACCGACGGTGCGGTGCGGGAAAACATTACGATCATGACCCCCGACAAACGGGCGCTGACCCTGAATCGGCAGGGCGTTCCGATTGATGCGCGGGCATGGAAACAATTGCTTTTGTCGATACGGCAGGAGCTGGATACAGAGGAGGAGAGCCTGGTGGTGTTTGCCGGTAGTCTGCCTCCCAATATTTCCGCCGAGGAATACAAGGACTTGATTTTATCCATTCGCCGCCCGAATGTAAAAATTGCATTGGATACCGACTTTTTCTCTTTTTCTCAAATAAAGGAAATTGCGCCCTTGGTGATAAAGCCCAACCGCAGGGAAGCGGAGAGCATATTGAGCCGTGACGGTATTTCGGTTGGGGATGCTTTTGAAGCGGCGGCTTTGCTTACACAAGCCGCCGAGCACGTTTTGCTGAGCATGGGTGCTGAGGGGATTTGTTATCGAAATCGTAAAGAGGGGCTTCATGTTGCGGTGCCGACGGTTTCGGTGAGTGCGACGGTCGGAGCGGGGGATACCGCTCTTGCCGGCTTTTTGGCGATGCTGCAGCGGGGAGAAGAACCGTTCGATTGTGTGAAATATGCGGCGGCGTGCAGCTGTGCATCGGTGACCTTGGAGGGAACACAGGCGGTCACCGAGTCGGAGGCGGCATATTATCTGCCCTTGCTTCGGACAACAAGACTTTAGGATATGCTTTTGCCGATGTGGCGGAAAGGAACGGAGATTTTGGATGACGCAGTATGATGTTGCGATTATCGGCTTAGGTCCTGCCGGAGCGACACTTGCCGGCTTGCTTTCCAAGAAATATAAGGTAATTGCCATTGACAAAAAGGTTTTCGGAGATGACGGCTTTAAAAAGCCGTGTGGCGGCTTGCTGTCCTCGGATGCGCAAAAGGCGTTGGCGAAGTTGGATATCACCCTGCCGAAAGAGGTAATGGTAGACCCGCAGATATTCGCGG
>CAZFQM010000201.1:0-2560 GCA_964520995.1 uncultured Oscillospiraceae bacterium | reverse complement strand
AAAGACCGTTGACCTGAAAAACAATTTGATTCGTCATTATCAGCGGTTTTATCTTAATTTGGATCGACACAAGTTCGATCTCTGGCTGGAGTCGATGATTCCCAAGCGGGTGGAGATACACAGCAATTCCCGTTGTACGGCTGTGGAAAAAACGGAGGGCGGCTTTCGTGTCACCTTTCATGAAAACGGAACGGAGCAAACCGTTACCGCACTATATTTGGTAGGAGCGGACGGCGCAAATTCATTGGTGCGGCGTACCTTTTATCCGCAAAAAAAGATTCGCAGCTATCTGTCGATTCAGCAGTGGTTTCATGAGACCCATACCAATCCCTTTTATTCCTGCATTTTCGACCCGGAGAACACCGATTGCTGTTCCTGGTCGATTTCGAAGGACAAGCAGTTTATCTTCGGCGGTGCATTCCCGTTGGAACGTTCCCGAGAGCGGTTTGAGAATCAGAAAAGGAAGCTGGAAAAATACGGCTTTCGCTTTGGGGAACCGTTGAAAACCGAGGCTTGCCTGGTACTGCGACCGTCGTCATTTCACGATTTTTGCTGCGGCAAGGACGGTATGTTTTTGATTGGCGAGGCGGCAGGCTTTATCAGCCCCAGCTCACTGGAGGGTATCAGCTCGGCAATTAACAGCGCGGAGGATTTAAGTCAGGTGCTGAATGCCGAAAAAGGCAACTTAAATCAACGCTACAAGGCGAAAACGAGAAACATTCGATTGAAAATCTTTTTTAAAATTTTAAAATGTCCGTTTATGTATCAATCCTTTCTGCGGAAGCTGGTCATGAAAAGCGGATTGCAAAGCATTGATATTGTTTCCTCCGAGGAGCGGTGGGGAACCGAACGATAGAAGGAGCGATGGTTTTATGATTATGGATATCCATTCACACACCTATTATTCTAATTGCGGGCGGGACGACCCTCATGAGACGATACAAGCGGCAATTGACGGCGGGATAGAGCTTTTCGGAATATCCGACCACAATCATGGGATTGGTGAACGTAAAAAGGAGTATTTTGAGCTGCTGACCACGTTGCAGGCGGAATACAGCGAAAAAATAAGAATTGTGCGCGGGATAGAGCTTGCCACGGTTGACAATGTATGGCTGCGGGAGGATGAAGATATTTCCTATTTTGATTATTGTCTGGTGGAGCATATCGATCGCCCCGACAGCTCGGTCGGAACCGATATTTTTCGATACGCCGAGCGATGCGGCTGTAAGACCGGAATTGCACATACCGATTTGATTTCGTTTGCCAAAAAGCTGGGCAAGGACCCGACCGACTTTTTAAAGGCCTTTGCCGCACATAATATTTTCTGGGAAATGAATGTCAGCTACGATTCGATTCACGGATATCGGGAGCATGAGTATGTGAAGCGGCTTTTGGTAAGCGAGGAGGAACAGAAAATCGTCCGTGATTCCGGGATTACGGTTTCAGTCGGTTTTGACGGTCACCGGGTGGAGGACTATGCACCAGAAAGAGTGATTCGGATGTGCCGCTTTTTGGAAAGTCGGGAGATTCCGATGGTGACCTTTTAGCGATTTTCTTTCAAACGATGAAAAAAGACCCTGCAAGCGGGAATAGATCGCTTGCAGGGTCGATTTTGTTTTTTGTTTTTTACATCAGGCTGAGTGCCGCTTCGTCTGCCACCACGATGACATCGGGGTGCATCTGCAAAATGGAGCCGGGAACATTGGGGGTTACCGGTCCGGTCAGAACCTTTTTGAGGATTTCCGCTTTATCTGCGCCGCTTACCGCAAGGACAATCTGCTTTGCCTGCATAATGGTTTTGATTCCCATGGTAATCGCATGGGTCGGAACCTCGTCAATGCTGTTGAAGAAGCGAGCGTTGGCGTTGCGCGTTTTTTCCTCCAGGGTAACGCAGTGGGTTGTTTGCTCAAAAGCCTTATCCGGCTCGTTGAAGCCGATGTGACCGTTATGTCCCAAGCCCAAAAGCTGAACATCAATGCCGCCGAGACTTTGAATTTTACGCTCATAGCTTTGGCATTCCTCGGTGATATCCTCTGCTTTTCCGTTGGGAAGCAGGGTCTGCTCCATCCGGATGTTGATATGGTTAAAGAAGTTGTGGTTCATATAATAACGGTAGCTTTGCTCATGCTCGGCATCCAAGCCGACATATTCATCCAGGTTTACGGTAGAAACCGAAGCAAAGGTCAGGTCATCCTTGTGATACCAATCGATCAATTGCTTATAGGTGCCGACAACGGTAGAGCCGGTAGCAAGTCCCAAAACCGAATTCGGCTTTAAGATTACATGAGCGGATAAAATATTTGCCACCTTTCTTGACATATCGTCATAGTTTTTTGCTTTGATGATTCTCATTATAATATCCATCCTTTGTTTATAATATTACTGTTTTTATTGAGATACAAGCAGTGTGGGGTATGTACCCTTTTGTCGGAGAAGGCAAGGCGCGATGTGCCACCACGATTTGAGCTATTCGGGACGGACAAGCCGGGAGACTTGTCCCTACATTTATTCAAACGCAAACTACTGGCGCAGCGAAGCGAGCAGCGTTTCCAATGTTCTT
>CAZFQM010000200.1:0-3727 GCA_964520995.1 uncultured Oscillospiraceae bacterium | reverse complement strand
ACTGGTCATTCATCCTGCCACTACCACCCACAGCCAGCTGTCGGACGAGCAGCTTCGGGCGGCGGGCATTACCGAGGGAACCATTCGTCTGTCGATTGGTATCGAGGATATCTCGGATATTTTGGAGGACCTGGAGCAGGCGATTGCTTACGCGACGAGATAGTCGGCGGGAGCGGAATGCGGGACAAAAAGGAATGATGGCGTTATGATTTATATCACCGGTGATTTGCACGGCGAGCTTGCGCGCTTGGAGGACAAGGCTGTCAAAAAGCTGAAAAAAGGCGATACCTTAATTGTGTGCGGCGATTTCGGCTTCGTCTGGGACGGCTCCGAGCAAGAAAAAAAGGTGCTCAAAAGGTTGGGCAAGAAAAAATATCATCTGCTGTTTGTTGCCGGCTGTCATGATAATTACGATTTGCTGGAGAGTTATCCTACCGTGGAGCTGTTCGGCGGTCGGGCACGGCAGATTTCGGGAAATATGTATGAGCTTTTGCGGGGCGAAATCTATGACATCGACGGAAAGACCGTGTTTGCATTCGGCGGTGGTGCCGGTGATGACGAGCATCTTCGCGAGGAGGGCGTAACGTGGTGGAAGAAAGAGATGCCGGAGGATGCCGAATATGAACAGGCGATTCGGAATCTTTCCGCACATCATAATGAGGTCGATTACATTGTGACCCATGATATGTCCACGTCCATGAAGCAATTTATCAACATGAGCGAGAACGATGACGATGTCGAGCGAATCCATGCCTTTTTGAATGCACTCGGTAAGAATGTGAAATTCGGCTGCTGGTTTTTCGGAAAGTATCATCAGGATAAGCAGATTCCGCCGCGGTATTATGCGGTGTTCCGCAATGTGCTCGCGGCACCGGGGCAGGAAGCCGGAAAGCCGAAAAAGAATAAAAAAGCATCGGCGGAGTAAAAAAGCCGAGTTTCCTTGCACCGCAGACCGTCCCCCGGTTCTGCGGTGTATTGCGTGACGGGGGGTTACAGCGGCTTTTTCGTTGTGATAATGGCTGAATATCGCTTGAAAGCTTACGGGGGAAAACAATATTTTGTCGGAATCCTTCGGAAAGGCGGATTTTTGCTTGATTTGAAAGCGGTATTGTGGTATACTGAATACAATATGGGTATTTGCGGGCAAGTGACGAAAAAGAGCCCTTGCGGCGGATTCGACTTAGCATTTTGAGATGAACTTCTTCTCAATATACGATTGCTTTTTTGCGCAGGAAAGGAATGAACAATTTCATGAAAGACTCATTTGATCCGGCATATTCCTTTGTCCCGAATGAGGAAAAGGTGCTGGAATTTTGGGAGAAAAACAAAAGCTTTGAGGCGCTTCGGAAGAAGAATGCCAAAGGAAAAAAATACCGCTTTATCGACGGACCGATTACCGCCAACAATCCGATGGGTGTCCACCATGCATGGGGACGTACTTTAAAGGATGTTTTTTTGCGGTATAAGGCGATGAACGGCTATCAGAGCCATTATCGCAACGGCTTTGACGGACAGGGACTCTGGGTTGAGGTCGAGGTGGAAAAGGAGCTGGGCTTCAATTCGAAGAAGGATATTGAGGTTTACGGTCTGGATAAATTCTCCGAAAAATGTATTGAGCGGGTACAACGCTTCAGTAAGGTGATTATGGAGCAATCCAAGCGGCTGGGTCAGTGGATGGATTGGGATAACTCCTACTACACCTATAAGGATAACAATATCACCGGTATCTGGCAGGTGCTGAAAAAATGTCACGACCATGGCTGGGTAAAGCAGATTTACAAGCCGATGCCGTGGTGCCCCCGTTGCGGAACCTCTCTTTCCGAGCATGAAATGTCGGGTTCCTATAAAGAAATCGAGCATACTGCAGTCTTCTTTAAGGTGCCGCTGGCGGACAAAAGCGCATATATGCTGGTTTGGACAACCACGCCCTGGACGCTGACCGCCAACGTTGCATTGGCGGTTCATCCGGAGCTTGATTATGTAAAAGCAAAGCTGGACGGCGAGGATACGCCGCTTATTATGGGCAAGAACTATTTCACCCAGAAGTTTGCCTCCAAGGGTGAAGTTTTGCAGGAATATAAGGGAGAAGAGCTTGCGGGCTTGGAATATGAAACCTGCTTCCCCGAGCTTCCGATTCAAAACGGTGTGGAGCACCGCATTGTCTGCTGGGAGGATGTCAGCGGCGAAGAGGGCTGTGGCATTGTTCATATCGCACCCGGCTGCGGCGCGGAGGACTTTGAACTTGGCAAGCGGGAAAATCTGGCGGTGTTGGTGCCGGTGGATGAAAACGGTATTTTGCTGCCCTCCTGCGGCTTCTTGAGCGGTCTGGAGGCAGGCGATGCGCGGGAAGCGGTGTTTGAGGCACTGAAAGAACGCGGCAAGATGTTCTATACCCATAAAATCGTGCACAGCTATCCGGTTTGCTGGCGGTGTAAGAAAGAGGTCATCTTCCGTTGCGTAAAGGAATGGGCAATTGACGTCGAGGAACTGCGTCCGCAGCTGATTGCGAACGCCAACAAGGTAAAATGGAATCCTCCCTATCAGGGCAAGCGGATGCTGGATTGGCTGAACAATATGTCCGATTGGAATATTTCCAGAAAGCGTTTTTACGGTCTGCCGTTGCCGTTTTATCCCTGTGAGGAGTGCGGTGAGCTGACGGTAATCGGCTCGGTGGAGGAATTGCGGGAGCGGGCGGTTTGCCCCGAAAAGGTGGATGCTTTGCCGCATCTGCACCGTCCCTGGATTGATGAGATTGAGATTGTCTGCCCGCACTGCGGTAAGCCGGTAAAACGGGTGCCGGAGGTCGGAGACGTTTGGCTGGATGCCGGAATTGTTCCCTTTACCACTTTGAAATACTTTGAGGACAGAGAATACTGGAAAGAATACTTCCCGGCAGAGTATGTCGTGGAGATGAAAGAGCAGGTTCGTCTGTGGTTCTATTCGATGCTGTTTATGAGCACCGTATTGGTCGGAGAGCCGCCTTATGAGCAGGTCGGCACCCACGGCATGGTAACCGCCGAGGACGGCAGCCGCTTTTCCAAGACCGGCTTCATGATTAAATTCGACGAAGCGGCGGATAAGATCGGCGCAGATGCTTCTCGGTATATCTTCGCTTCCTCTCCGATGTCTACCGACGTGCGCTTCGGCTTTACGCTGGGAGACGGCGCAAAGCGTAAGCTGCTGTCATTCTGGAACCTGTCCACCTTCCTTGCCACCTATGCCGAGGTAGACAAGCTGCATTTGGATAATCTGGACTTTGATTTCGATTCCCTCTGCTTGGTAGACCGTTGGCTGGTTGTGTTGGTGAACAATTTCATCTCGGAAGCAACTGCCGCGATGGAAAACTACTCCACCAAGGATATCATGACCAAATTCGAAAAGGTCGTTGACGATATCTCCAATTTCTATATCCGTGTCAACCGCAGACGGTTCTGGAAAATCGGGGATGACCGCGATAAGGAAACGGCATATAAGGTTATGCTTTATGCAATCCGCACCATTGACCAGGTCATGGCGCCGATTCTTCCCTTTATTACCGAGCACGTTTGGCAGGAGGTTATCCGCAGATATACCGACGAGCCGGCAGAGTCGGTGCATTTGAGCGATTGGCCGAAGGTGATGGCGGAGGTCAATGTGCAGGACGGTGTTTTGGCGCAGGTCGGTGAGGTTCGCGACATCATTTCGTTGGTGCTCAAGGTTCGAAACGAAAAACAGCTCAGAATCCGTC
>CAZFQM010000199.1:0-3737 GCA_964520995.1 uncultured Oscillospiraceae bacterium | reverse complement strand
GACAAGACCGTATCCGTTCTGAGTCGGAAAAGTGTCGGAGTTGTTTTGATTGTTTCCCAACCCGGAAAACGGGAAATCGGAAATCAGGCTTTCCCCCTGCACGATAAAATACAATCCGCCAAGTGCCGATAAGGCAAACAAGGTAATAAAAAAGGTCGGCAAAAAAGGTCGGGTATGCTTTTTTTTGGTCTTTACAGTTTGCTTTGACAAGATAAACTCAATCCCCTATTTTATAATCACCGATTCTCAAAATCGGATTTCGAAACAAACACACTTGCTCGCGCCGACCCCGTCGGCACTCGCTCGGGTGGACAAACGCAATCGCTGTGGCAAGCCTTGCTCTGCGTTTTTCCCCCGATTCCCCCTTTTCCGTCGAAAATCGGCTCCGCTTACCGCTCCCCGCCGATTTTCTCTCAAGGTGTCACTGCGGCGGCTCATGTCCGCCTACGTGACATAAAAAAGAAATCGGTACTGTTCCTTACTTCACAATCGCAAAATCGGATTTCGAAACAAACACGCTTATAAATATTGTACAACTTTTCAAAAAAAAATACTATATATAAAATATTAAGAATTTGGCATATTTCAAACATTTTGTGGATATATCCGCCATAAAATCTTCTTTTGCGGAAAAACAATTGCCGCACCTCAAAAAACCAGCGACTCCATTTTCAAGGAAATTTTACTTTTATTCTTTCTCAACAAGGGAATATCGGTTATTCTGCCAATTGACATTTGATGGCGAATATTTTACAATTATATATTATGTTTACGCTGTTGTATAATGATTTTAAATAAAGGAGAACGAAAATGGGTTTTACAATTGCAGAAAAAATATTACGAAATCACATTGTAGACGGTGAGCCGGTGAAAGGCTCCGAGGTCGGTATCAGAATCGACCAGACCTTAACGCAGGATGCCACCGGCACAATGGCATATTTGGAATTCGAAGCAATGGGCGTAGAGCGGGTCAAAACCGAGCGCAGTGTCGCTTACATCGACCACAACACCCTGCAATCCGGCTTTGAAAATGCGGATGACCATAAATTCATCGGCTCGATTGCAAAAAAGCACGGCATTTACTTTTCTCGTCCCGGTAACGGCATCTGTCATCAGGTACACCTGGAGCGATTTGCAATTCCGGGCAAAACCTTAATCGGCTCCGACAGCCATACACCGACTGCCGGCGGTATCGGTATGCTGGCTTGCGGTGCAGGCGGACTTGATGTGGCAGTCGCAATGGGCGGCGGCGCTTATTATATCACCATGCCGAAAATGGTTCGAATCAATCTTTCCGGCAAGCTTACCCCATGGATTTCCGCAAAGGATGTCATTTTGGAGGTATTGCGCATTTTAACCGTTAAAGGCGGTGTCGGAAAAATCATCGAATATGGCGGTGAGGGCGTTAAATCGCTGACCGTTCCCGAGCGTGCCACCATTACCAATATGGGTGCCGAGTTAGGTGCAACCACCTCGATTTTCCCCTCCGATGAAGTTACCAGAGAATTCATGAAAGCCCAAAAGAGAGAGGCGGATTGGACTCCTCTATCCGCCGATGACGATGCGGTTTATGACGAAACCTACGAAATTGATTTGAGCAGCCTGTCTGCTGCGGCGGCTTGCCCGCACAGCCCGGATAACATCAAGCCGATTGCGGAGCTGAAGGGTCAAAAAATCGACCAGGTATGTATCGGCTCTTGCACCAACTCCTCGCTGTTTGATTTAATGAAGGTTGCCTATATCCTCAAGGGCAAAACCGTGCACCCCGACGTCAGCCTCTCCATCGCACCCGGCTCCAAGCAGGTGTTTAATATGCTGGCGCAAAACGGCGCACTTGCCGATTTGATCAATGCCGGCGCGCGGATTTTGGAATGTGCCTGCGGTCCTTGCATCGGCATGGGACAATCTCCGAACTCAAAGGGAATTTCACTGCGTACCTTTAACCGCAACTTCTTGGGTCGCTCCGGCACAGCCGATGCGGGCGTCTACCTGGTAAGCCCCGAAACGGCGGCAGTTTCCGCCTTAACCGGTGTCTTTACCGATCCTGCCGAGGTTTTGGGTGAGATGCCTCACTTCGAATTGCCGGAAGAGTTTTTCATCAATGACAACATGATCGAGCCGCCCGCTTCTCCCGAAGAAGCAAAAGAGCTTGAGGTGTTCCGCGGTCCGAACATTAAGCCGTTCCCGGTCACCACTCCGTTAGACCGAACCATTTCGGCGGAAGCTGTCTTAAAGGTAGGCGATAACATTACCACCGACCACATCATGCCCGCCGGTGCCAAGATTCTGCCCTATCGCTCCAACATCCCCTATCTGTCGAAATTCTGCTTTGCCGTTTGCGATGAAACCTTTGCCCAACGTGCACAGGAAGCAAAGCAAAGCTTCATCATCGGCGGTACCAACTACGGTCAAGGCTCCTCCAGAGAGCACGCGGCGCTGGTTCCACTCTACCTCGGCGTCAAGGCGGTTGTCACCAAAAGCTTTGCCCGTATCCATAAGAGCAATCTGATCAACGCCGGCATTTTGCCGCTCACCTTTGTGAACGAAGCGGATTACGATAAAATCGAGCAGGGCGACCGTCTGGAGCTGACCGACATCCGTGATTGCATTATCTCCGACAAGCCGATCGTACTCAAAAATATCACAAAGGGCTTGGAAATCCCGGTCAACAGCGACCTTTCCGGTCGTTCCAAGGACATTCTGCTTGCCGGCGGATTGTTAAATTATACCCGTGAGCAAGCAAAATAGTTTACCGAAAAAATCGACTGAAATCAGCCGCAGAAGAAAGGGTCTAAGAGATGGAAAAGAATAAAAAGCTTATCCGCAACGTTGTCATCGGTATTTTTATCGTCATTGCTTTAATCGTATTGGCTGCAGCCTCTTTCCGCAGCGTTCCGACTGGATTTGTCGGAGTCAGAACACAATTCGGCGCGGTAATCGGAAAAGAGCTTTCCCCCGGCTTGCAGATCAAAGTACCGTTTATTCAGGAAATCGAAACCATTGATTGCCGTACACAGAAGCTGGAAGCAGACGCCAATGCGGCAAGCAAGGATTTGCAGAACGTTTCCAGCAAAATCGCCGTGAACTTTTCGGTTAACACCGAATCTGCCGTCCAGCTTTATAAGCAGATCGGACGCAATTATCGAAGCGTTGTGATCGACCCTGCGGTGCAGGAGGTCGTAAAAATGATCACCGCCCAATATACTGCGGAGGAAATCATCACCAAGCGTTCCGAGGTTTCCATGAAGATGACCGATTTGATGGCAGAAAAGATTTCCCAAAACGGCATTAAAATCGAGGCGTTCAATGTCATCAATTTTGATTTCAGCGAAGAATACAACAAAGCAATCGAAAACAAGCAGATCGCACAGCAGCAGGCACTGAAAGCGGAACAGGATTTAAACCGCATCAAAATCGAGGCGGAACAAAAAATCGTGCAAGCCAAAGCAGAAGCAGATGCACTGAAGCTGCAAAAACAGGAAATCACCTCCGACCTGCTCGAGCTGAGGCGAATCGAAGCACAGCTGAAAGCGATTGAAAAATGGAACGGTGAGCTTCCCACCTATAACGGCGGAGATGCACTTCCCTTTATCGAGATACCGAATGAATAAAAAACTCCCCGAAAGGATTGATTACAGATGGAAAAAATTAAAATGACTACCCCCATCGTTGAGATGGACGGCGACGAGATGACTCGTATCATCTGGAAAATGATTAAGGATATTCTCTTGACTCCT
>CAZFQM010000198.1:0-3741 GCA_964520995.1 uncultured Oscillospiraceae bacterium | reverse complement strand
ATCAATTAGAGGGCGTTGACATTTCGGAGGAAACCATGCGCAACTATGTCAGTGGAACCATTGCTCCGCATATCATCGGAACGATCGGACCGATTTATGCCGAGGAATATGAAAAGCTGAAAGAAAAAGGCTATCAGATGAATGGGATTGTCGGAAAATCCGGGGTTGAGCTGGCGATGGAATCCTACCTAAAGGGAACGGACGGCGTGCGGGAGATTTCACAAAATTCCAAGGGAAACGTCGTGAGTGATAATGTTTCCAAGGAGCCGGTGCCGGGAAATACCGTCATGCTGACGATTGATAAGTATTTTCAGCAGGATGTGCAGGACATTTTGGAGGATCATATCTTAAATGTCGAGCAGCCGAATAAAAAAGGAACACAGCGCGCTTTTGCAGGCGCAGCGGTGGTGTTGGATGTCAAAACGGGCGAGGTGCTTGCCTGTGCGACCTATCCGAGCTATGATATTAACGATTATCGTTCTCAGTACAGCACGTTGGCGGCGGATAAAAAAGGAATTCCGCTGTTGAATCGTGCGTTGAAAGGAAATTATCGTCCCGGCTCCACCTTTAAGCCGGTGGTTGCAGTAGGTGCTTTATCCGAGGGGACGATCAGCCGAAACACTTTGATCAATTGTACCCGTATTTATCAGCGGTTTCCGACACTGAAAATGAAGTGCCTGTTTATCGGTCACTCCGGCAATATCAATGTCATCACGGCGATACGCAAATCCTGTAATATTTTCTTTTATGAAACCGGCATCAATTTGGGGATTGATAAAATCAATGAGTATGCGCACGCCATGGGTCTCGGAACGCAGACCGGCTTGGAAATTACCACCGACACCGGCGCAATCTCCAGCCCCGAGCGCTCCAAAAAGCTGGGCTCGGAATGGAGCATCGGTAACGTGGCACAAACCGCAATCGGACAGCTGGATACCGTGGTAACGCCGTTGCAGATGGCATCCGAGGCAATGACTCTGGCAAATAAGGGGATTCGCTACGAAACGCATATCGTCAAATCAATTCAAAGCTACAATTTCGATAAGACCATTCAGGAAACAAAGCCGGTAGTTGCTTCTAAGCTGGAGGATAAAAACGGCGTATTTGACACGGTAAAAGAGGGAATGATCGGCGCTGCCAAGGATGTCGCCCAAATTAAAAAGCTGGGGTATGATGTTGCGATTAAAACGGGAACACCGCAGCAAACCAACACCATTACCAATTCGGCGGTCATCGGCTATTCTCCGGCGGATTCGCCCGAGATCGCGATAGCGATTTATATTGAGCAAGGCTCAGCTTCGAAAAAGATGATCAGCCGTGTTATTGAAGCTTATGAGAAAACAAAAACGATGCAACAGGAGTATCCGCAAACTGTACAAACTTTGTTGCCGTAATTTGTCAAGCTATCAGAAAACGCTTTAAAATCATCAATATCTTGTTGTTTTTACAAAAAAAGCTTTGACAAAATCGATTTTCGTGGTAAAATAGAATAGTGTAGAATTATCTCTGTAATGACGGGATTAAAGAAATATGTCAAAAATTATTGCAGTTACCTCCGGTAAGGGAGGCGTCGGCAAGTCGACGGTTTGTGTGGGCTTGGGACAGGCATTTTCCGGAAGAAATAAACGAGTCATGATGATTGAGCTTGACATCGGCTTGCGTGGTATGGATATCATGCTCGGCACCGAGAATGAGGTCGTTTACGATTTGGGAGATTTGCTGAACCGAAATTGTGATATCAACGATGCGATTGTATCGGTGGAGTCATATCCGGGCTTGGATATGATTGCTTCCCCGTCTTCGTCTGCGGATTTATTGCAGGTCAATGATATTGCGGTGCTTTGTAACGGCTTGCGGCAGTATTACGATATTATTTTGCTTGATACGCCTGCGGGGCTGCACCTGAGCGTTGATTTGATTCCGCGGGTTGCCGATTTGGCGGTGGTGGTTGCTACGCCGGATTTTGTATCGGTGCGGGATTCGAATCGGATGGTTTCTCTGCTGGCAGAGCATGACTTTGACCGATGCAAGCTTGTCATCAACAAGGTGAACGTGAAGCATCGCCGCATGAACATGATTTCCGATTTAGATGAAGTATTGGACGGTGTCGGTGTTCCGTTGTTGGGAGTTCTTCCGGAGGATTTGCAGATTAAGGCGGCTCCGAACGGCGGTCTGCATTTAGAAGCAAACAGTGTACCTCAAATTATTTTTAATAACATTTCAGCAAGAATAGAGGGCGAATATACCCCTTTATATATTGAATAAATTTTATAACAGTTCAAGGAGGCTTTTAATATGAACATAGCATTGATTGCGCATGATTCCAAGAAAGAACTAATGGTTCAGTTTTGCATTGCATACTGCGGAATATTGAGCCGTCATAATATTTGTGCCACGGGGACGACCGGAAAATTGGTTGCGGAAGCGACCGGCTTGAGTATACAGCGCTTTTTGAGCGGCGCACAGGGCGGAGACCAGCAGATTGGCGCCCGCATTGCCTGCAATGAGGTGGACGTACTGTTGTTCTTCCGTGATCCGCTAACCGCTAAGGATTCCGAACCGAACGAAATGAATCTGCTTCGGTTATGTGATGTTCATAACATTCCGGTGGCAACTAATATTGCAACCGCCGAGGTGCTGATTCACGGCTTGGAGCGTGGCGATCTCGATTGGAGAAACATCATCAACACAAAAATGTAAAACAGCTTTTGCTTAGATAAGGAAGAGTAGCCGTAATCGGTCTGTTCAGCGAGGGATGCATGGTGCGAGATCCTATGGAACGGTACGGCAAAGGACATCCTTGGAGTGAAACGCAGGTCTGCGATAAAGGCGAAAAAAGCGGGGAACAGACATTTTTTGTTCTCAACAAGGGTGGCACCGCGTATACGTTAAAGTTTACGTCCCTTATATGATGGAGAAAATCAATCATATAAGGGACGTTTTTCATTTCGGAAAAAGAAAGGATTTGTAAAAGAATGAGTGAAATCATAAAATCGTTAAAGGGGTTTCAGGATGTACTTCCGTCAGACAGCTATAAGTGGCAATTTTTGGAGCAGCTGACATTGGAGACCTCGACTTTGTTCGGCTTTAAGGAGATTCGATTCCCAACGGTGGAATATACCGGCTTGTTTCATCGCTCGGTCGGAGATACTACCGACGTGGTTCAGAAAGAGATGTATACCTTTGAAGATAAGGGCGGACGTTCGGTGACCCTGCGCCCCGAGGGGACAGCGGGAACGGTGCGCGCTGTAATGCAAAACGGCTTGCTCAATGATGCGTTGCCGGCTAAGCTGAGCTATATTACCTCTTGCTTCCGTAATGAGAATCCGCAGGCAGGGCGCTTGAGAGAATTTCACCAATTCGGTGTGGAGATGTTCGGTGCGCAATCCCCGAATGCGGATGCGGAGGTCATCGGGATTGCAGATGAAATCTTCAAGCGGCTTGGCTTGGAGAATATTCGGCTGGAGATCAATTCCATCGGCTGCCCGAAATGCAGACCGCTTTATCATCAGGCATTGAAAGAATATTTTGCCGCTCGAAAGGAAGAGCTTTGCCCGACCTGTCAAGAACGTCTGGAGAAGAATCCGCTTCGTATTCTGGATTGCAAAAGTCCGATCTGTAAAGAGATTGCCAAAGGGGCGCCGCTGGGCTTGGATTATCTCTGCGAGGAATGTAAAGAGCATTTCGACGGGGTCAAGAAACGGTTGGAGCTGATGGAAATCGATTTTACGGTCAATCCTA
>CAZFQM010000197.1:0-3760 GCA_964520995.1 uncultured Oscillospiraceae bacterium | reverse complement strand
AATTTTGATCTCATCCTCCAGCAGAATTTCCTTTGCCGTTTCCTCGCTGAATTCAACCCCTGCTCCGTATTCGCAAACACGAATGCAGCCCTTCGCGGAAGCCAGCTGAACACCGACCTCGTCGATGTTGAATTCCGCATCGGTATATCCGACCGCGCATAATATTCTGCCCCAGTTGGCATCGGCGCCAAACATAGCGGATTTAAACAAACTGGAGGTAATCACCGATTTTGCCACTTTTTTGGCAGTCTGCTCATCATCCGCTCCGGTAACATGACACTCCAACAGCTTGGTTGCACCCTCGCCGTCAGCCGCAATTTCACGCGAAAGATTCATCAAAACAACATAAAGCGCATTGACAAACAATTCGTAGCTGCCATCCTGCTTGTTGATGATCGGATTTCCCGCCTTTCCCGACGCCAGCACACACGCCATATCGTTCGTCGAGGTATCGCCATCAACACTTACCATGTTGAAGGTGTCGTCTGCCACCTTTTTCAATGCCGATTGCAGTAAATTCGCTTCAATCGCCACATCGGTGGTAATAAAGCAAAGCATGGTAGCCATATTCGGATGAATCATGCCGCTTCCCTTGGCAATGCCGGCAATTCTGCAAACCGCATCGCCCATACGAAATTCCACCGCAATTTCTTTTTTCACCGTGTCGGTTGTCATGATTGCCTCAGCCGCATAGCCGCTTCCGCAATCCGAAAGCTCGGACACCAGCTGCGGCATTCCCGCCTGAATCGGTTCGATATTCAGTACCTGTCCGATTACACCGGTAGAGGCAACAATAACATCCTGCGATTGGATGCCGAGCGCTTCTGCCGTTAAATCGCACATCATTTTCGCTTTCTGTTCCCCATCGGCATTGCAGGTGTTGGCGTTTCCGCTGTTGACAATCACCGCCTGCGCCTTTCCGTTTTGAATATTCTTTTTCGTTACGGCAATCGGCGCTCCCTTCACCTTATTTTGGGTGTAGATTGCTGCTGCCGTACAAGGCTCCTTGCTGTAAATCAACGCCAGATCCCGTTTTTCTTTGTTCTTGCGAATTCCACAATGAATTCCCGCTGCTTGAAAGCCGATCGGTGCGCAAATTCCGCCCTCGACAAAATCAAATCCTTTAAAGTTCACTCTCATTTTCTATTACGCTGAAGGTCAGCTTCTCCTTTTCTATCTCGTCTTAAAATGCCGGCGGAACCAGATGTAAGCCGGTATTCTCCGGCAAACCGCAAATCAGATTCATGTTTTGAATCGCCTGTCCTGCCGCACCCTTTATCATGTTATCAATAGTAGAAACGATAATCAATCGGTTGGTTCTGTTGTCCATATGCAGGGAGATATCGCACATATTGGAAAATGTTACATTCTTCAGATTGGCAAAGCTGCCGAGCGGCATAACCCGTACAAACTGCTCCTGACGATAAAAATCACAGTACTCACGATGGATATCCTCTATAGTTGCTTCCGTTTTCAGCTCGGTGTAAACCGTAGATACGATTCCCCGATTCACCGGCAACAGATGCGGTACAAAGGTGATGGTTGCCTGCTCTCCCGCAAGTGCCGAAACCGTCTGCTCGATTTCGGGCGTGTGACGATGTGCCGCCACCTTATAGGGAGCAAATGCCTCATTGCAATCAGGATAATGGGTGGTCTGACTCAAGCCGCGACCGGCTCCCGTAACACCCGACTTGCTGTCGATAATCAAATTATCGACCCGAATCAAGCCCGCCTTTACCGCCGGTGCCAATCCCAATGCGATACTGGTCGGATAACAACCGGGATTGCCAATCAGCTTTTTGCCGACCGTCAAGGCTCGATGCAGCTCCGGAATGCAGTAAACCGCTTGCTCGTGCAGGGATTTTTCCTGATAGGATAAGCCATACCACTGCCGATAATCCTCTTCATCATACAAGCGAAAATCCGCTCCCAGGTCGATAAACGCCTGTCCCTGCTCCAAACACTTTTTGGCTTTCGGCTCGGATAAGCCGTGCGGCAATGAAGCAAACACAACATCACTGTTTTCAATCACCGTATCCTCATCGGTCAAAACCATATCGCAGAAGCCGGACAAAGCGGGATATACCTTTGAAATGCTTTCTCCCTCAAAGCTGACCGAGCTGATTCCGCCGATAACGGTCTGCGGATGATTCAACAGCAACCGCAGCAATTCCTCACCGGCATAACCGGTGGCGCCGATAATACCGACTCTGATTTTATTTTTGGTTTCCATTTATTTTTGCCCTCACTTTTTTTATCTGTGTCAAAACGCTTTCCGATGACGGTCCGCCCAAGGTGTTTCTGCCGTTTACGCAGGTATCCAAATTGATTGCCTCATAAACATCCTTGTCAAACAGCTCGCAAACCGAGCGATAAATCTCCAACGGAAGTGTCTCAAGAGTGACGCCCTTTTCAATGCAAAGCGCAACCAGCTGTCCTGTCATCTTATAGGCATCCCGAAACGGCAGACCTTTTTTTACCAAATAATCCGCGCAATCGGTCGCATTGATAAAGCCCTTTGCGGCGGCGGCTCTCATGTTGTCCTTGAGCACCCGCATGGTTTTCACCATCGGAATGACGGTGCTCAAGCAGAGCTTCGCGGTATCTACCGCATCGAAGATTGCTTCTTTATCCTCTTGCATATCCTTGTTATAAGCAAGCGGCAGGTTTTTCATCATAGTCAGCAGAGTCATCAAATCGCCGATTACACGTCCTGTTTTTCCCCGCACCAATTCGGTAATATCGGGATTCTTTTTTTGCGGCATAATGCTTGAGCCGGTGGCATAAGCATCATCCAGCTCGATAAATTTAAACTCCCAGGAGCACCAGAGAATGACCTCCTCGGAAAAACGGGAAAGGTGCACCATCAAAATCGAAATGGCAGAAGCCAATTCCATGCAAAAATCTCGATCCGAAACGCCGTCCAGACTGTTTTGGGTTACGCCGTCAAAATCCAGCAATTCGCCAACTCGCTCTCGATCAATCGGATAGGTGGTCGCTGCCAGCGCACAGCTTCCCAACGGGCATTCGTTCATTCTTTTTGCGGTATCTTGCAATCTTCCCAAATCCCGCAACAGCATCTGCGCATATGCCATTAAGTGGTGCCCGAAGGTAATCGGCTGCGCGCGCTGCAAATGGGTATATCCCGGCATTACCGTATCGGCATGCTGCTTTGCAAGCTCACAAAAGGTCTCAATCAATGCGGTTACCAAAGCAGAAAGCTCGGTAATTTCATCCCGCAAATACAAGCGGATATCCAGTGCCACCTGGTCGTTTCTGCTTCGCGCGGTGTGTAAGCGCTTTCCCGATGCGCCCAGCCGCTTGGTAAGCTCCGCCTCCACAAACATATGGATATCCTCGGCTGTCGGGTCAAACGGCAAGCTTCCGTTTTCAATATCCGCCAAAATTTCCCGCAAGCCCCGAATAATAATTTCGGATTCCTGCTTATCGATAATACCGGTTTCTCCGAGCATGGTTGCATGAGCGATACTTCCGCGAATATCCTGCCGATACATACGGCAATCAAAAGAAATAGACGAATTAAAATCGTTCACCTTTTCATCCACTTCTTTTGAAAACCGTCCTGCCCACATTTTTGCCATGAAAATTTCCACCTTTTTCTATTTTTTAAAGCAACATTACAATATCCGGAATAGGGCAGACGGTCTGTCTGCCCTATTTGAGCGTGTCGACAAAGTCGACAACAGGGGACTTTCCCCTCTCCCAACCTCTCCCCACAATCCGCGTTGCGACGCGGATT
>CAZFQM010000196.1:0-3800 GCA_964520995.1 uncultured Oscillospiraceae bacterium | reverse complement strand
GATTTATAGTTTTTTGATAGATTGAGAGCACGGTGCGTGACACCGTGCTCTCTCTCTTTTTATTCAGCTTTTTGAAACAGGTAATCACTACCTCATACTTTCTTCTCGACGGAACTGCGTTTTCCCGCATTTCTGCGATAAATCAGGAACGCCACCCCTGCAGATGCGATAAGCAAAATTCCAAGCAGGATAAACAGCCATCGGAAATCCCGGGAAGACGGAGCGCTCAATAAAACTTCGGAAGAAACGGAATCCGGCACCTGCTGCTTGAGCAGATAAGGGTTAGAACCGTATTTTATTGCCGTTAGAGCGATAATCGCAAGCTCGGTCGTCTCCAAATCGCTTTGGCTGTCCGATGCATATTTTTTAAAGCCGCCATCGCTTCCCAAAAAGGTCAGCAAGATCTCGTCCAAGCCTTTTTTGTTCACAATAAAGCGCGTATCATTCACATTGATTTTTAAAGCGTTCAGCGCAATAATAATTTGGCTGACCGTATCGCCGCTTTCCTTTAAGAATGCAGATTGCCGTCGATTTCCGTACTGCATATTCTGCAAATACTCCACACCTTTTTTCAGTACCGTCAGCGTTTCCTCATCCCCGCGATAGTTCGAAAGCGCCGCAAGTGCCAAAGCCGTAGATTCCAAGGTACTTTCTTCCTCCGTAATCGAAAAAGAACCGTTTTCCTGCTGCCGTTGCATTAGATATCGGCACAAGGCTTCCCGTGTTAATACGGATTTTTCGGGCACTGTATAGGTATTGCTGTCCAACGCAAGCAATGCATACGCCAAGGCACGCGTCTGGCTGTTCTCCGCCCCCGAGAAATCGGAAATCATGTTAATCAAATTCATCCCCTGCGCATTGGAGGCGTTGACTCCGCAAAAGGTCGCATTCAATGTGTTGATTGCCAAGGGATAAAGCTGCGTATATGTAGTATTCTTGGCGATATCGTTCATAAACATGACGTATTCCTGTGTTCCGGCAGATTTTCCCGCACCGCCCAGAGCGACAAAATACATATCGCCCTCTTCTTTGTTTTTCAGCCAATCACAAGCGTTGTTGAGAATATTGTTCAGATTGCTGTTCCACTCGGAGGATATTGATTGTGTTTGCTGATTCGATTTTTTGGAAGAGGTTTGCTGAGAGGTGGCAGTGCCGACCTTAGAAGCCTCTGTGGGCTTGCTGATAACTTCACTGACCGTACTTTCGATTACAAAATCGGAAGAGGTCTCGAAGTCGCTGTCAAGTGCGGTATCGGATAAAGTGCTATCGGAGGAAAGCTCGGTGTTGCTCTCCTCTTCCGAAGAAGCCTGTGACGTAACGGTTGAGGATGATTCCGGCGATACGCTTGATACCGAAACAGTATCCGAGACCATACCCTCATCGGGTTCTGCAAAAACCGATGCAGTTCCCAACAATGCTATCATCAATAAAACTGCAACACTTTTTCTGCCTCTATGCGGGATCATTTTTAAGAACCATTCCTTTCAGCCAAACCAGGGATAACGTATTTTTTCGGCAGCTGCCGATTTTAAATACACTTCTACAACTAAATTATAGTATAAAAGGATTAAATAGTCTAGCTGTTTTTATATAAAAAGTATGAAAAATATTTTGTGATATATTGCCAGAATTTATTGTTCGTTTTTCTTTCCCTCCGAATTATCCGTGTTCTCTCTTTTGTAGTAATGACATCCGCAAACCGCACTGCCGCTGATTTCCGGAATAAAATTCAAATTGCAATATCCGTCCTTTTGATAAACGCAATCTGCATTGCAAGAAATCATATTCATCGCACAACTTCCTTTCTGTGGAGCATTTGGATTTCCCGTTCGATATCGGGGATATCGATAAAAAGCATAAAATTATTGTTCAATGAATGGAAGCAAATATTCATGCGTGAGGATTTATTTTTTTCGAAAGCCAGTCATAAAAAAGCGTTTTCAAGCAACAATAAATGAGGAAAAAGGAAGAGAAGCTCTCATCGAAAATATCCCAAAGCAGCATTTTTCAATAAAGCAACGGTGATTGTCCGTATCAAAGAGAAAGGGTTGGATGTCGATATGAAAAAATATATATTCCTGACATTGATTACTGTGACCTGCTTGGTAATCAGCGCATGGATGCCGTCGTGGATTGCCGATTCTCGCACCGAGGTAACGCTGATCTCCGTCGAGAAAGACCGTCATACCGAAACGGTTGCGGCAAACGGAAGCATCGAATACAGCAGCAAAAAGGAAGTGTACAGCGAGCTTCCCGTAATACCCGAGCAGGTATATGTGGAGATAGGCGACCATGTCGAGGTAGGTGACCTGCTGGCGACGGTCAACATAGAGGAAACCTGTACCGCCGCAATCAACCTTTTGCATTTGGGAAACGGCAATATTCCCACCGAGGTCATCAGCGTTTTGTCGAGATACGATACCGAAATCTCTCAACTAACCGAGATGATACCGGACAAAATCTTTGCCAACGCCGGCGGAACTGTCACCGAATTAACAATGGTGAAAGGAGCTGTTTCTTTGCCAACCTCTTCCCTGGCGGTTATCTCCGAATCGGAGCAGCTGCAAGCAAGGCTCGCAATCAACGAAGCCGCCGTTCCGAAAATCAAGGTCGGGCAAAAGGTAACTATCACCGGGAGCGGCTTCAAAAACAGTTCCTATAGCGGAACTGTCCAAAAAATATCTCCCACCGCCCGCAAGCAATATGTAGGCACCACCCAAGAAACGGTTGTGGATGCCATCGTCTGCTTCGACCGGGTCGATGATCGGCTCAAATCCGGCTTTTCGGTAAAGGCGGTCATCGAAACCGCTCCCGCACAGGAATGCTATACCCTCCCCTACTCCTGTATCGAGCAGGATGAGAAAGGAGAATATCTGTATGTATATCGGCACGGCAAGGCAAAAAAGCGATATATCGAAACGGGAATCGAAAAAGCGAATACCGTGGAAATCAAATCGGGCATTGAATGGGATGAGCTGATTATCACCACCGCCTCCGCAGTGCGGGATAATATGTTTGTAAAGGTGAGCGGAACAATATGAAATCCGAGAATAGGAGAAAGCGATGCAGTTATGATGTATAATTATCTGAAAAGCGGCATAAAGAATATTTTCAGAAAAAAGCTGAGATCCCTATTGACCATTTCGGGAGTGATGATCGGCGTTATTTCGGTCATCATCATATCCTCCATCGGGGACATCGGAAAACAGACCATCAATCGAGAATTAGATAGTCTCGGAATGAACGGCTTGTCAATCGGGACGGACAAATCGGTTACGGGAAAGGAACTGACTGCAAAGGATTTAGAGCTGCTGAAAACACAAAATACGGTATATGATGCCATGCCGCTGATTATGCAATACAGCGGTGTTACCGTAAAAGGGAAAAGCGATAAATGTATCATTTGGGGCATCAACGGCAGCGCCAAGAAAATTATTTCACTGAATGTAAAATACGGACGGTTGATTAACGGAAGCGACTTGAGCAGCATGGCAAATGTTTGCGTGGTAGACGAATCAATGGCGCTGAAAGCCTATCAACGGGGAAATATCGTCGGAAAAACGATCTCACTGCTGTTAAACGGAAGCTATGAGGAGTTCCGGGTCATCGGCGTTGTGGAGACCGGAGGCAATGTACTGCAGAGCTTATTGGGAGAATATGTCCCCACCTTTCTCTATCTTCCCTACACCACCATGCAGAATATAACCGGGAAAACCGGCTTTGACCAAATTGCGATAAAGCTGAAAAGCGACATTGATCCCAAAACAGCCGCCACCCAATTAACTGCCGTTCTGGAGGAA
>CAZFQM010000195.1:0-3811 GCA_964520995.1 uncultured Oscillospiraceae bacterium | reverse complement strand
CCCTTTTCTCTTCTTGAATTGTCTTGAAACGATCTTGAATGTTCTCACTCATAGCGATGTTCTCCTTTTGCTTTATTTAAGAATGGCTTCTATTGCCGTAAAATAATTTCAATGTTTTTATCTCGAAAGGACGGAATGAAAGCAGTTTTTCGGCAGGCTCTGTTTCATTTTCCAGCATATCACACAGCTTCATATCGGTAATCCGGCAATCAGTAGAGAGGGTAGCCTGCGTCCGGGTTCCCTCTGCCTCATACAGGCGAAGAATAAAGGCTTTTTGTACATCCTCACAGGGCTTCACCGCCTCAACGATGATATTGCTCCGATCCACCCGAACCAACGGTTGCAGGGACTTATCTCCCTCTGATACCAGTACCGGATAGTTCAAGCAATATCCCTCTGCCACTGCATTGTCTGCGCAAAATCCGCCGTTATGCGGCAGAAAAGCATAGGTGAAGCTGTGCACTCCGGCATCGGCTCTGGGATCCGGCTTGGCACCGCCACGGTGCAATGTCAAACCAATTGCACTGCCGTCCACGCTGATACCGTATTTACAATCATTCAGCACCGTCACGCCGTATCTCGGCTCCGACAGATCGGTATATTTATGATTACAAACCTCAAATGCTGCCTGTTGATAGGTATTATTGCGCGTAGTCGGCCGCTTAATGTTTCCGTATTGTATTTCCTGGGTCACATAGTCGCTGCGTACCGAGACATCGAAAGCGACTTTCAACAAGCGATGCGGGTCATTCCAATCCACGGTAGTAACAAAATCCACGCGGGGATTATCGGCATAGAACACCATATCCTGCTCCAGCATTGACTTGTCCGACAAGCGATATTTCGTGCGAATCCGAAACTCCACTTCGCCCTCCGATACCACCTCAAAGGATTCCAATGCAGTGCAAGGATGTAGCTTTTGCTCGGTATCGGCATCAATATCCCATGCATCCCACAAATTCGGAAAATCTTCACCGAACAGGAATGTATTCAGTGGCAAGCCGTCCCCTCTCAGCTCGCGACCGACGCTTCGATCGACAAAGGAAGCAATTCCGCCGTTCTCGTCAAAGGTCACGACAGCAAAAGGAGTCTGCAATACCCGATTTTCGTAATGAAACGGAGATGTTTCAATCGGATGACTATCCGTCAAATCAAAGGAGCGGCTTTCCAAGCCGTCTAAACGCAATCCCGACAGATGCAACTCTCTTCTGCCATCCGCCAAGATCACCTGCTGCTGATGACAATCGACAGCCAGATATTGTTCTGTCGGTATTACAATCACATCTTCGCGGGCTTGAGACAAGGTGTTTGTTAATGTTATCTTGTTCGGTGTCGCATCCGCCAGCAGAGCTTGCATCAAAGCGGTCACGTCATGAATCACCCGGGTAATTTCCTTAATACTGCGGTCATTGACCTCCGGAATGGAGGTGCCGGGTAAAACGTCATGGAACTGGTTCACAAGCAAGGTTTCCACATAGGGCGCAATTGCAGCACTGTCTGCGGGAACATTTCGCTCCACCGCATCTGCCACTGTCAGGTATTCCGCATTTCGAATTGCAATCTCCGCTTTTCGATTGTTGCGCTTAATGGTGTGTTGTCCCGTCAGCGTGCCACGATGCAATTCCAAGTACAGCTCTCCGCGATAAACATTGGGATGATATGCATCTGCCTCCATCTGCCGCATATAATCGCCTACCGTGGTGTATTCCACCCGAGGACAGCCCTCCAAATTCTCCATGCGTTCTGCCATTTCCAGCATTCCGTCCTCCGGTCCGCCGCCTCCGTCTCCGAAACCGAAGGTCAGTAGTCGACGGTCACTGACACTCTTCTGCGGCAGACCGCGAAGCACCTCTGTCGCCGTTTTGGGTGAGGGCCAGCAATGGGTCACGTTGTGATGAGCAAACACCCGACTACCGTCGATTCCTTCCCAATAATAGGTTTCATAGGGAAACCGATTGGTGTCATTCCAAGAAAGCTTGGTGGTCAGAAAATAATCAATCCCCACTCCCTTCAAAATCTGAGGAATTGCCACACTGTAGCCGAAAGTGTCCGGCAGATAGAATGCGTTGGACAAATATCCGAAATGCTTCTGCGTGAAGCGTTGTCCCCACAAAAACTGCCGAATCATAAACTCTCCGCCGGTAATATTACAATCGCACTCAATCCAACTGCCGCCGTTCGGTTCATACTGCCCACTGCGAATCTTTTCCGCGATTCTCTCAAACAGCTTCGGATAATGCTCCTGCATCATTTTTAAATGGTAAGAAGAGCTTTGAATAAAGCGATATTTCGGATATCGTTCCATTAAGCTGAGCTGATTGGAAAAGGTACGAGCACATTTTTTAACGGTTTCATCTATTTCCCATACCCATGCGGTGTCCATATGAGAATGTCCCAAAATCCCTACTTCACCACGACAGGTATCCCGATTCGGCGCGGAAAGCAGCGGCTGCATGATTGTAACAGCCTTTTGCAAGCTGTCATACAACTGTTCCTCGGTCACCTCTCGGTCGGCATAAAACAGCACTTCATGCAACTGCAAAAAGCAACGCTCGATCTGCGCGCCTTTAAAATCGTTCCGTCCCAGCACTTCATACAGCTCGTGTAATGTCTTAAAGTCATAGTAAAACCGTGTAATCAATTCGTTTCGGACACAAATTTTAAACTGTCCTACCGTTTTCGGAAAGGTATAATCGGTTCCCGTATCGGTGGTCATGCAACCGACAAAATTATGTCCCGCATACGCCTCCAAATCCAGGGTTACCCGCTTACCTGCCTGCGCATTGCGCAAAAACAGCTTACAATAATGATTACCGTGTGAACCTACCACCATCTTGGAAGCAAAATTGGTAAAGGGTACTCCGTCCACAAACAGCAGTGCCTCATACCCGCCATGCTCCGGACAGAAATAAAGGTCTTGCCCCTCCAATGCAGACGGCACGATATATTCGGTCTTAAACCATGCATATTTTTTGTTATCGCCCCATGTATCCCCATCCTTGATTGAGCGATACAAGGTCTCGTCTGTCGGTGCCGCATCCAGCTTATCGTAGGTCTCATATTCCCGCATTGATACGGTATCCACCGTATCAAACAGACGTGCCTCCAAACGTTCTGCCAGCCTTACCTGCTTACTCAAGAGACAGGCAATCTGTCTTTCGTTATACATAAAATTTCTCCTCTGACTCTATATTAAATAGCCTCGGATTTTTTGTCCATCGGCAAATGTTCACGGCTTATTCCACCAAGCCGCTGCGGGAAATACTCTCTACAAAATATCTCTGAAGTACCACATACAGTATCACCAAGGGCGCTGCTACCAGCAAGCAAGCACCCTGCCGATCCAAAGCTGTCCGTACCGTATCCACAGTGGCAACTCCATCCGCCGAATCCATCGCCAATATAAGATTATCAACGATTGACAGCCCGCTTGACAAGGTCAGATTGTCACTGCCCATCATCAAACCGGTTACTTGATAATCATTCCAATACCATACAAAGGAAAACAAAAACACCGTAATGAAAATGGAGAACACCGACGGCAGCATAATGCTCCGATAGGTTCGCCAATATCCGCATCCGTCAATGTATGCCGCTTCCTCCAATTCCTTAGGGATTCCCCTATAAAACTGACGAAACAAATAGATAAACAAACCCGCTCGGATACCCACGCCGAACATTGCCGGCAAAAGCAATGGCCAATAGGTACCGATCAGATTTGTATGAAGCTGACTTCCCGTAATGGCGTTATAGATATCCAAAATGCCGAAATAGTGAAAATAGCGAAAATCAATATACGCCGGCATATTAT
>CAZFQM010000194.1:0-3823 GCA_964520995.1 uncultured Oscillospiraceae bacterium | reverse complement strand
AAAATATTATTTAATCGGATTTAACAGAATAGATTTTAAGACCTATATTATTTGGTACGATGGGAAAATTTTTGAAGAATATCCGCTTGAAAATCTCGATAATACTGTGCTGGGCTCTTATTTTAATGAGTTTTATAATATACTTGAAATTTATGATACCAGTAATTCGATTTTAATCTATGATTGTCAAGGTAAGCTTATAAAGGAACGAAGTCGGGCGATTGGAAAAGAATACAAAATATCGTTTTCCAAAGTGTTTGAGGGAATTGAAACTGAGAAAGAACAGCAATTAAAGTCACTGTCGGAAGCGTTCGGCTTTGAAAATATCAGTTTCCGAGATTGTGTGAACGATATCGTTCTTTCAAATAATTCTCCTATTGCTTATATTTCCACAAATTGCAGGGTGATAGCATATGATGTTTCCGCCTGCAAAAAAATTGATGAAATTGAAATCGGATATGGAATTGGAAGGATTGACGAGATTGATGAGAATAAAATTATCGTTTCTACATGGGACGGCGTTTTAATGTATGAATTGGTATAATTATTCTGTTATCTACAATGATGTCGCTCAAAAAGAAATGACACCGCAATAGTATTAACAGCGTTCGGCTTGTTGCGTGCGTTCGAAAACAGCTTTCAAGCAAAGCGAGCTTTACTTTGGCAAGAAAGAGCAACGGTGTGAACCTGCGCCGGAAAAGAAAAGCAAAAAAGCAAGTCACGGTCAAATGACCTTGACTTGCTTTTCGGTTTAACAAAGCCGATTTATTTGGCAAATTCAATTGCCCGACTTTCCCGAATCAGGTGCACCTTAATCTGTCCGGGATAATCCAGCTCATCCTCAATCTTCTTAACAATCTCACGAGCAACCAGAATCATCTTTTCATCCTTTATTGATTCCGGCTTGACCATGATGCGAATTTCACGTCCTGCTTGAATCGCAAAGGACTTATCTACGCCGTCAAAGGAGTTTGCAATTTCTTCCAGCTTTTGCAGACGCTTAATATAATTCTCGATATTTTCCCGTCTGGCAGCCGGTCTTGCGGCGGAAATCGCATCCGCAGCCTGTACCAAAGCGGCAATAACCGTTTTTATCTCAACGTCACCGTGGTGAGCCTGTACTGCGTGAATAACCGCATCGCTTTCTTTATATTTGCGGCATACATCTACGCCAATCTCCACGTGAGAGCCTTCGATTTCGTGATTTAATGCCTTGCCGATATCGTGCAGCAATCCGGCACGTCTTGCAACATTGGCATCGACGCCAAGCTCGGATGCCATCATTCCGGCAAGATGAGCCACCTCTATGGAATGATTTAACACATTTTGTCCGTAGCTGGTACGGTAACGAAGTCTTCCGAGCAGCTTCACCAATTCATGGTGCACGCCGTGTACATTGGTCTCGAGAATGGCGCGTTCGCCCTCGGCACGAATTTTTTGTTCTACCTCTTTACGGGATTTCTCCACCATTTCCTCAATGCGGGCAGGGTGGATTCTGCCGTCGGTAATCAGCTTTTCAAGAGAAAGCCGTGCAATCTCACGTCTGACCGGGTCGAAACAGGACAAGGTGATTGCCTCGGGAGTGTCGTCGATAATCAAATCAACACCGGTCGCCGTCTCCAAGGCACGAATGTTTCTTCCCTCTCTGCCGATGATGCGTCCTTTCATCTCATCATTCGGAAGCGGCACAACAGATACCGTTGCCTCCGAAACATGGTCGGCGGCACATCTGCTGATTGCCAGGGAAATACACTCTCTTGCTTTTTCGTCGATCTCGTCCTTTAATTGTTGTTCATAGCTTGCGATTTTAAGCGCCTTTTCATGAACCAAATCGTCATCCAGGCTGTCTAACAGCTGTTGCTTTGCCTGCTCGGCAGTTAAACCGGATATCCGCTCAAGCTGGTCAATCTGATTCTTCTTAATGATATCGGCTTCCTGCAATTTTTCCTCTGCAAGCTTCAGCTTGTTTTGAAGCTGTTCCTCTTTTTTCTCCAGATTATCCAGCTTTTTGTCCATGTTTTCTTCTTTTTGCTGGAGTCTGCGTTCCTGTCTTGCTACTTCGCTTCTGCGTTCCTTAATATCTTTATCGGCTTCCAGACGCAATTTATGCATCTCATCCTTTGCCTCAATCAATACCTCTTTCTTCTTGGTTTCAGCAGTTCTAACGGCATCATTTACGATTTTTTTCGCTTCTTCCTCGGCACTGCCGATTTCAGCTTCTGCAACTTTTCGTCTACGTGAATAGCCAAATTTAAATGCAATAATACCAAAAATAATTCCCGCTACAACAAAAGAAGCAACACAAAGTAATATTACTGTTGTAGTGTCCATTGGTACAATAAATCCTCCCTCTCTTTTTTTATATTATCATTTTTTAAAAGTCAAAATGCGCAAAAACGCATTATATATATTTTATAACTATCTGCCTCGGATGTCAAGGAAATTATACGGTTGTTTACAAATTGATTTTGATTTTTTTGTCGAGTTATCGAAGCAAAATCCCGAAACATCCGCTGTTACGATGATTTTGCCCACAAAATATTTTTATTTTCCAAAATGTCGTTGACCTTGAAGCAGTTCCTCTTTCCTCTGTTTTTTTGCGCAAACAGCTTGCATATTTCCCATAAAGTATAGTACAATAAAAGCAGATAAAAACGCCGAGCCGATTTCAGCAATCATCAAGAGAGGAACATCGCATGAACGATAAATTCCATTTGACAAAGGCACTGTATGCGGACAGCGAAGCACAGGTGCTCTGCTTTGACCGAGAGGCAAATTTGATATGGTATAACCCTGCTGCCGCCGCGCTGGTTGAGAACAACGAAATAAAAAGCCTACATCAGCTGAGTATCTCCTCCGCACTGTCGGAGGAGCTTGACCGGTTGAACCGCAACAAGGTCTGTCGCATCGCGGGAGAGCCCTCCCTCCGGCTTGGAGAAATTACACTGACTCCGTTTCGGGACAGCGACCAAAGCAGATTGCAGTTTATCCTGGCGGTAATCGCTCCCCTGCCGATACCGACGCGGGAATCGGAATATCGACGGATTGTCTCCCTCCTCGGTGCGCAATACAGAGAGCCGATGTTCGCCATCCAAAATATGCTGTTGCCAATCAAAAACAAGCTGGAGCAGCACGAATGCTACGAGGAATATCGGCTGTTAAAGCAAATCTCCGCTCAGTGCTATAAAACCATGCGCGCAACCGCCAACCTGACAAATTATCTGCAATATTGCAATCCCGACATCCCCGCCTATCTTGAAACAATCAATATCAATCAGTTTGTCAAAGAGCTTTGCGAGCGGATGGAACGATTCGTCCGCCGAACCGACATCGCGTTTTCTTATCACATCTGTACCGAAACGATAATCAGCAGGATAGACAAGGAACGCCTTTCGGTGGCAATTTTCAACCTGATTGCCAACTCCTGTCTATACACCCGCCCGGGAAACGAAATCACCCTCAGCCTAGCCAAAGCCCCAAATCGCTACCTCATCACGGTGTCGGACAAGGGAGACGGTATCGCTCCCGAAATGCAAGCGCGGGTCTTTGACCCCTTTTACTCCTATGACCGAAACGGCTCTCCTGCCTGCGGTATGGGGTTGGGATTGCCGATTGTCAAGCTGGTCGCACAGCAGCACAACGGAACCTGCATATTAACCGGCGAATGCAACGTGGGAACGACGGTTGCCCTCCAGCTGCCGATTGCCGAGGGGGAAAGCGGCGGAACGGTAAAATCGGTCGTTTCGGGTCCCGACAGCCGTTTTTCACCTGTATTTCTCTATCTGGCTGATGTTTGCGATATTAACACGCTGGAGCTGTAACA
>CAZFQM010000193.1:0-3871 GCA_964520995.1 uncultured Oscillospiraceae bacterium | reverse complement strand
TGAATAAAGCGGGCGCAGCTTTTGAAACCGCCGATCGCATTCGTCGCACGGCCTTTTATGCGCTGGCAGGTAAGGTGGCACCCGGAGCTTCGGGGACGATTCCGGTTATGGTTTATAATCCGCATCCCTATCCTGTGACAGAGACAATCAGCTGTGAGTTTTCTTTGGCTGACCAAAACTGGGTGGAGAATGAGCTGACGATTCCGGAGGTGATGCTCAATGGTAAGACCATACCTTCTCAATTGGAAAAGGAAGAATGCTCCGTTCCGCTTGATTGGAGAAAGAGAGTAATCTTTGAGGCTACTCTGGAGCCGATGTCAATGCATCGATTTGATTGTGCATTGCAGGTAAAAGAGAAAAGCAGCTTGCCCCCGAAAAGCAACAGACTTTGCTTTGACAATGGCACCCTAAAGGTCGATATTGACGAAAAAACGGGTTGGATTTCGGCGCTGTATTATCAAGGACATAAAATAACGGGAACCGATTTCGTTGCATTGACCGTATTTGCAGATGATTTTGATCCGTGGCATATGCGAGGCGATCGAATTGATACGGTTATCGACCGCTTTGCCTTGTTAGAGGGAGAGGCACTTCGGAAGTTTTTGGGTGTTTGTGAAGCTGTTCCTGCTATACGAGTGATTGAAGACGGTGAGGTACGTACGGTAGTGGAAGCTTCGTTTGGCTACGGCTACAGCTTTGCCAATGTGAAGTATTTCATCCCGAAGCATGGCTCTGCCATGGAGGTCGAGGTCGAGCTTATCTGTAATGAAAAGGATAAGATGATAAAAATGGCATTGCCCTCCGCTTTGCAGCAGCCACAACTGTTTGCCGAAACGATGTTCGGCACAGAGCCGGCTTATATGGACGGAACAGAATATGTTTCGCATCGCTTTGATATATTAAAGGGCGACGGCGGCTTCCGACTTGCCGTAATCAATGACGGTGTATATGGCGGAAGTGTGGTTGACGGCATTTGGTATAAAAATTTGCTGCGTACTCCTGCTTTTTGTGCGCATCCGCTTGAGGGTCGGCAGACGATACCGAGCGACAGATATATTTCACGCATGGATTGCGGAAAATCTGTTTTTCGATTCCGCATTATGGCAGGGGACGCCTCCCTTTCCGATTATGAAGTTGCCTTACAATCACAACAGTTTAATGAACCTGCAATCGCATTCTCGATGTTCCCGAAAAACGGTGACGCAACGGAAGCGTTGTCGCAATCTGCGGTGTCGGTAGACGGAAAAGTTTTGGTTTCCGCTATCGGACAACCGGGTGCGACGCTTGATACGCATAGCTTGTTGCTGCGTTTATATGAGCCGCAGGGACAAGCAGAGCATTTCTCGATACAGGTTCCTGCTTTTCATCTGAGCTTTTCGGGAGAAATCGGTCCGTTTGAGGTGAAAACCTATCGTATTTCTGCCGATGGTGTAGAGGAAACAATGATGAACGATTACCGACAAGCATGAGATTGTGTGAATAAAAACAATCAAAGCAGAAGTCTATAGAGTGAAGTAAGCTTCTGCTTTTTCGAGAAACAGAAAAATTCCCAAGGACAAATGTCTTTGGGAATTTTTGTTATGTATCAAATTTCCATCATGCGGCAAAATATAAGCGATAAAAAGGAACACTGCCGCTTTGGAAGCGGGAGATATCCTGCTTGGAGGTTTTGACCGTGCTGTATTCTTCTGATATTCGGGAAAATGAGAAATTCTTCGATTATACTTTTCGGGTCGATAAAAATTTTGATTTGATAAAGCGGACGATTGTCTTTGCGGAGAAAAGGGCGGTTTTGTATTTTATCGACGGCTTTGTAAAAGATGAGCTGATGGAGAAAATACTGGAATTTTTGATGAAGATAAAAAAGGATGGCATGATTGCGAAAATAACGGATGCCAAAGCGTTTGCCGAGACTTTTATTCCTTACACCGAGACCGATGCTACCGCCGATTCCGATGAGCTGGTTACGATGGTGCTGTCCGGCGCCGTTGCATTGCTAATCGACGGCTTTTCGCAAGCAATTATCATTGATGCCAGAACCTATCCCATGCGAAGCATTGAGGAGCCGGATTCCGACAGAGTGTTGCGTGGATCTCATGACGGCTTTGTTGAGACGATAATATTTAATACCGCGCTGCTGCGCCGAAGAATTCGAGACCCCCGCTTGATTATCGAAATGGTGCGGGTCGGCAAAAAATCACAAACCGATGTGGCGATATGCTATCTGGAATCCAAAGCCGATTTGTCCTTTGCGGAAAAGATAAAGAAAAAGCTGAAAGGGTTGTCGGTGGATTCCCTAACCTTGGGGCAAGAAAGCTTGGCGGAGGCGCTGATTCAGCAAAGATGGTATAATCCATTCCCGAAGGTAAGGTATACCGAACGCCCCGACAGTGCGGCAGCATCGGTTTATGAGGGGAAAATTTTGCTTCTGGTCGATAATTCGCCGTCGGCGATGATTTTGCCGACCTCCGTTTTTGATTTTGTACAGGAAACGGATGATTTCTACTTTCCGCCCTTTACCGGTACTTACCTGCGTTTGACGCGGATATTTACCTTTTTGCTGACGATGTTTTTAACACCGGTCTGGTACCTGCTGATTCGGAATCCGAGTTTCATACCATCCTGGCTTGCATTCATTCAAATTTCCGAGCCGAATACTGTCCCTGTCATTTTACAGCTTTTATTGGTTGAGCTGGCAATTGACGGTTTAAAGCTGGCTTCCTTGAATACGCCGAGTCCGCTGGCAGGCTCCTTTAGCGTAATAGGCGGCTTAATGCTGGGGGAATTTGCCGTGAAAGCTCACTGGTTGGTTCCGGAGGTGATTCTCTACATGGCTTTTGTGGCAATTGCAAATTTTACCCAGCCCGGTCTTGAATTGGGATATGCCTTTAAATTTATCCGTATGCTTTTGTTGATTGCGATTGCTGTTTTTAATTTTTGGGGATTTATCATCGGATTGGTTGTTTGCATTTTGCTGATCTGCTTTAATAAAACGGTATCGGGAAAAAGCTATCTCTATCCGTTGATTCCCTTTGATCGAAAAGAGTTGAAAAAGTTGTTTGTTCGTAAACGTTTGCAGGGCACCGATGAATAAGCAGTAACCGCAATAAATCGGTTGACAGCGTTTTTACAAAGTGATATACTTTGTAAAAACGGTGGGATTTATATTGCTTATTTTTCGAAAAGGGTGAAAAAACATGGATGTATCACAGAAGCTTGTTCTTCAACCGGCTTGCATTTTTTCGGATGGTATGGTGCTGCAGCAGGATAAAAAAATTCCGATTTGGGGAATCGGAACAGCAGGGGAAACGATTTGCGTGACCCTATCGTCGGAGGCAGGAGTGCAGGAAACGCAGAGTACTGAGGTCGCCTGTGACGGTACGTTTTATCTGGAATTGCCCGCCATGCACGGCTCTTTTACCCAATACACCTTGACGATTGCTTCTCAAGCTGAGACAATTCTGTATCGAGACATCTTGATCGGTGAGGTCTATTTGGCGGCAGGACAATCCAATATGGAATTTCCGATTTTGTTTTCTCAAAACCGCAAGGAGCTTTTGGAACAGGCGGATAATCCTTATCTTCGATTTTGTCGCGTATATCGTGATGTGTCGGATGAGACTCCGCGGATGAAAGAGCCGCAGCTTGAGGCAACGGTGGTATGGGGAAAAGGGGATTCCGCTTCGGATTTAGACCCGATTTCCGCGGTGGCATATAGCTTTATTTGGCATTTATATCGGATGACCGAGCAGAAGTATCCGATTGCTTTTGTGGATATTTCCAAGGGTGGCGTGAAGCTGGAAACCTATTTATCTCGCTCTCAGATAGATTCTTTGCCGCTGTTACATAAAATTATTTCCGAGGAACATTT
>CAZFQM010000192.1:0-3925 GCA_964520995.1 uncultured Oscillospiraceae bacterium | reverse complement strand
TTTCAGAATTTATGTCTTTCTGAATAATGAATATTATTCTCGTTTTTAACCGATATATTTTAAAAATTCCCGATATGCGGCTTCGCAATCAATTTCCGCGCTTGGAGTGTAATAAACGGGATTCAAGCTGTCGGCGATAATCCGTCTGGCATCGGTGATGCTCTTGAATTCATCCAATGCAATCATCTGCACCGCAACGTTACCGGTCGCAGTTGCCTCAATCGGTCCCGCAATGACGTTGATTCTGCAAAAATCAGCTGTCATTTGGCAAAGGAGATTGTCCTTGGTGCCGCCGCCGATCATATGAATCGCGTTGTATTTTTTACCGGTGATATCCTCTAAGCGTTCATAGGTATAACGGTACTTCATTGCAAGGCTTTCATAGATACAACGCATAATCTCGCCGCGTGTTTGAGGAACATACTGTCCCGTTTTGCTGCAAAAGTCCTGTATTCTCTTCGGCAGATTTCCCGGCAGAGAGAACACATCGTCATCTACATCGACAAAGCATTGAAACGGCTTACAGGCAAGCGCTTCCTTTTCCAAATCGCCGTAGCTGACATCAAAGCCTTCTCGAATCCATTGACGTCGAGACTCCTGAATCAGCCACAGACCCATAATGTTTTTCAACAAGCGAACTGTTCCGCCGTAGCCGCCCTCATTGGTAAAGTTATATTTCTGAGTTTTTTCGTTGATAATCGGCTCGGACAGCTCGGTACCGAACAATGACCAGGTACCACAGCTGATATAAATAAAGTCATTGGTTACATTCGGCACGGCAACAACGGCAGAACCGGTGTCATGAGAAGCCACCGCGATGACCGGAACCTTTTTGCAGCCGAGCTCCTCGCAAATTTCGTCGGAAAGCATACCGCTGATACTGCCGCAGGGGATAATTTCCGGCAGAAGTCTTTTCGGAATCGACAACTTCTCCAGCAGCTCCTCGTCCCACGCCTGCGTTTTGGCGTTGAGCATCTGAGAGGTCGAAGCAATTGTAAACTCGGCTTTCATCTCTCCCGTCAGGAAATATGCCATCAAATCGGGGATAAACAACAGCTTTTCTGCTCGCTCCAGCAAATCCGGACGCTTTGTCGCCAAGGAATAAAGCTGAAACAAGGAATTATAACGGGCAAACTGAATACCGGTTCGCTCGTAAATCTCCGCTTTCGGAACCACTTTATCTGCTTCCTCGATAATTCCCATCGTGTTTTCATCACGGTAATGAAGCGGATTGCAAAGAAGCTTTCCCTCTTTGTCCAAAAGTCCGAAATCCACGCCCCAAGTATCAATACCGATTGCATCAAAGCCTCCGGCATTTACCGCTTTTACAATCCCCTGCTTGATTTCATGCATCAAGCGGAGAATATCCCAATAAAAGGTTCCCTGCAGCTTGACCGGGTCGTTGGAAAAACGGTGAATTTCATTCATAGTTATGCCCTTGCCGTCAAACTCAGCCAGCATCGCTCTTCCACTGGAAGCACCGAAATCAAAAGCCAATACCTTTTTAGACATCATCATTCCCCCATTATCAAAAAATCCAACCTGCTCAGATAGCCTTTCGTATTGAAAGGCTATCTGTCTTTATATTATTGGTGCTTTATTATCTTTTAGACAGAATATCCTTTTCGTAGGTCTGAACCTCTTTTAACCAATCAAGTCCGATAGAAGCATTTTGCTTTGCACAGTAGTAATCCCAAACCAGGCTGAACGGCATAGCTTTAAATTCCTGTACATAAGCAAGTCTGGCACTGAAATCGCCCTTTGCTTCCAGCTCTTTCATGAGCTCAACCGGCTGCAACAACGCATTGAGGATTGCTTTTCTGGTATTTCTCAAGCCGGTTACCCATGCAACGATACGGTTGATGGAGGCGTCAAAGAAATCGGTCGCAATATAGGTGTTCTCCAGCTTGCCCAGGCGAACCAAATCCTCCATGATGGCTCTGGTCTCATCGTCAAAAGCAACAACGTGGTCGGAATCCCAACGAACAGGACGCGATACGTGGAGTAAAACGGAATCCATAAAAGTAAAAGCAGAAGAAAGCTTCGCGGAAACCACCTCGGTCGGATGGAAATGTCCGGTATCCAAGGTCAAAATGATGTGGTCCTCATTCTTGGACATGACATAGCCCATGCAAAACTCATGAGAACCGACGGTGTAGCTCTCCGCACCGATTCCGAACACCTTGGACTCAATGCCGTCAATGACATTTTTTACATCCTTGGTTGCTTCGAATATTTGATCATAGCTGTCCTTCATCCGCAATCTGGGAGAAATCGTATCAATCGGAACCTCTTTATCTCCATCCGGAGTCCAGTGATTGATTACACAGGGCTTTCCGGTCTTTTCGGCAAAATAGGCACCGACCTTACGGCAACGAATGCCATGCTCAATCCAGAATTTTCTGACCTCTTCATCTGCCGCGGACAAGGTACCGTGCTCGCTCTTCGGATGAGAGAAGTAGGTCGGGTTAAAGTCCAAGCCGATTCCCTGTTTTACCGCCCAATCGACCCATTTTTCATAATGCTTCGGCTCAATCTCGTTTCGATCGACAAAGCCGTCTGCTTCCAAATAGCAGGCATGGATGTTGACCTTCTTGGTACCCGGAATGTATTTCATCGCCATTTCCAAATCGGCACGCAGTTCCTCGGCATTTCTCGCCTTTCCGGGATAATTACCGGTTGCCTGAATACCACCGGTCAGCTCGCCATCTGCATTTTCAAAGCCGGAAACGTCATCCCCTTGCCAGCAATGAATGGAAAGCGGCGTCTTATCGCAGATTTCGATTGCTTTATCGACATCAATACCGTATTGAGCATATATCTCTTTTGCAATTTCATATCCTTTTTTAATTTGTTCCATAATCCTTTACTCCTTTAAATGAAATTTGAAGTACTTGATTTCTGAGCTTATTGATGATATTATTATACTAGCAAACAAGGGTGTTTGTCTACCTTTGGCGAAAAAATTGATAATTTATCAATATTTTCAATCTTTTCTTTCACAAATAATCAAATATAATCATTTCATGGTAAATTCTCCGCTTTCAATCGTTTTAAGAAACGAATATTCTTTCAAGTTATTTGATTTTATTATGCATATTTACGAATGGGTGTGAATAAAATGTTCGCATATGAACGAAAACAACAAATATTAGACTTGCTGAAAATAAAAAAAGCCATCTCGGTCGATGAATTATGCAAGACTCTTTACACCAGCGGTGCAACCATCCGACGCGACCTGCACGATCTGGAAAAGGACCATTTAATCAAACGAACACATGGCGGCGCGGTATTGCTGGAAGGCACCTCCACCGAAACCCCGCTGGTGCTGCGAGAAAGCGAGAACTCCTCCCAAAAGCAGCTGATTTCCGAATTGGCGGTCAAGCACATCTCGGACGGTATGACCCTGTTTTTCGATTCCAGCAGTACGGTCTCCTACATTATCCGACAGCTGCATCAGTTTCAGGGGCTGAAGATTATCACAAACGGCATCAAGACCGCCTCCCTGCTGTCGGACTACAAAAACATCAAGGTCTACTGCACCGGCGGAATCATCCGAGACAACTCCCGTTCCCTGGTAGGTCATTCCGCCCAAGCCTTTATCGCGCAGTTCAATGCCGATGTCTGCTTTATGTCCTGCCGCGGTCTGAGCTTGGAAAAGGGTGCGACCGACCCAAGTGACGAGGAAGCCTATATCAAAAAGGAATACCTCTCCAACAGTGACAAGCGGGTTCTGCTTTGCGATACCACCAAAATAGGCGTGAACTATTTCTGCAAGGTTGCCCCTCTGCACGAATTTGATTATATCATCACAAATAATCAAGAGGCTACCGAAAAATACAATACCTACACTCGAAAAACCGCTTTTTCGGAGTAAGCGGCCTCCGAATTCCTTTTCTTCACTGCAAAAGTGCTTCGGCTTTTT
>CAZFQM010000191.1:2116-3936 GCA_964520995.1 uncultured Oscillospiraceae bacterium | reverse complement strand
CCTGGGATATGCATTATACCGCCGAATACGGAATTGCGGCGCATTGGAAATATAAGGCGGGGATTCAAGGCAAGGAAAAGATGGAGGAGCGCCTTGCCTGGATTCGTCAAATCATCGAAAGCCAACAGGAATCCGAGGATGCCGAGGATTTGGTAAAGACCATTAAAACCGACTTAGGCTCGGAGGAGGTCTTTGTGTTTACACCGAAGGGGGACGTTAAAAGTCTGCCGCTCGGCTCGACGGTTGTGGATTTTGCCTATGCCATTCACAGCGAGGTCGGCAATCATATGGTCGGCGCGCGGGTAGACGGACGGATGGTTTCTTTGGATCATCAGGTGAAAACAGGCCAGATTGTGGAAATTATCACCACCAATTCCGCCACTCATGAACCGAATCGAGATTGGCTGAAGATTGCCAAAACCAGCGAGGCACGCAGTAAAATCCGTGCATGGTTTAAGCGGGAACGGCGAGAAGAGAACGTCGAGGCGGGACAGCAGGAGCTGGAGCGGGAGTTTAAGAGAAACAATATCCATCTGTCCGAAGCCGAGCAGGAGGAGTTTATCGAAACGCTTGCCAAGCGACAGCATTGCGAGAGCATCAACGATTTTTATGCGGCGATCGGTTATGGCGGCATTTTGCTTTCGAAAATCATGCCGCGTATCAAGGAAGATTACCAGAAACAGCAGCGTCAAACCGAGCAGGCGGCGGGGGTGCCCGAGCTTGCGGAGCTTACGGTCTCTCCCAAAAAGAGCACGAGCGGTGTCATTGTGGAGGGCATAGACAATTGCTTAGTGAAATTTTCACAATGCTGTAATCCGTTGCCGGGCGATGAAATCATCGGCTTTATTACCCGGGGACATGGGGTATCGGTTCATAAAAAGGATTGCGTCAATTATATAAACGGTACGGCAACCGAGGAACAGCGTGCACGTTGGATAGAGGTTCGCTGGGCGGATGATGCAACGGTCAGCTATCGTTCGACGTTGGATATTATTGCGCATAACCATAATTCGCTGATTGCGGATATTTCGGTTGCGCTGGCAAATTTTCGTGTTCCGATTCATGAATTAAACGCCAGAGAATTGAAAAACGGCAATCTGAATATTGTGGTAAGCATCGGTATTGCCGGTATTGAGCAGCTGAAAAATATTATTCAAAAGCTTTCTAAGGTGGAGGGCGTTATCGCGGTGGAGCGCTCCGGAAAGTAGAAAAGCAATCGACTTCGGAAAGGAAGAACTGCAAATGAAAATCGCTGTGATGCAGGTTGGTCTGCTGAATGTAAACTGCTATATTGTGATGTCGGAGCAGCAAAATGCTGCGGTAATCGACCCGGGCGGAGAAGCGGAGCGGATTCTCGATTATCTGCAAGCCAATCGCTTGACCCTGAAAAAGATATTGCTGACCCATGGGCATATTGACCATGTCGGTGCGGTGAAAGCATTAAAGGAGCAAACGAACGCCGAAATTTACATTCATGAGCTGGATGCGGAAATGCTCAACGATACAGTGAAAAATTTAGCCGCTCCGTTTCGGATGGATTATCAATCGGTTGCGCCCGACCATACCTTTTCGGACGGAAGCGAAATCACACTGGACGAGATTTCCTTTACAGTGATGCATACGCCGGGGCACACCAAAGGCTCTTCGGTCTTTTTGAGCGGAACGACGATGTTTTCGGGCGATACCCTCTTTCAAGGCTCGATCGGCAGGATAGATTTTTACGGCGGAGATTATGAAGCGATGCAACGCTCTCTAAAGGCACTCGGCAACTTGGAAACCGATTATACCGTTTTAAGCGGGCACGGTGACAGAACAACGCT
>CAZFQM010000191.1:0-2106 GCA_964520995.1 uncultured Oscillospiraceae bacterium | reverse complement strand
AAAGAAAAATAACCCCTATTTAGGTGGCTTTGAGCTGTATTGAGCAGCTTATCGACAGTGAATGGAAAGGAATTATCGAAGGATGACCCTGATATTTATCGGACAACGCTACAAATATGAATTGGAAAGCATTTGTAAGCTTTTTTATCATTGTCAAAAAATAGAATTGGAATATGACAGCACCGATTTTTCCCGTGACCAACTGATTATCACCAGAAAGAAAAAGGGAAAGCAACATACCCTTTTATTGGCGGTAGTTAAGCAAAACGGAAAATGCTATCGGATGCACAAAAGGCTTGCGAACGATTGCGCTCGTTATGAAAAAAGCTGTGAGCGGCTTCTTTGTGAGATGGTGTATCGGATTTTGTCCGATTGTACCGGGTTGCGCCCGAAGTGGGGGATCATGACCGGGATTCGTCCGGTCAAGAATCTTCATTGGGATGAAGAACAGGGCATATCGGTGCAGGAAACAGACCGTCGCTTTGCCGAGGATTATCTGGTGTCGGAGGATAAAATAAAGCTGTGCCATATGATTTATGCGTTGCAAAAGCCGATTATCCAAGCCTCCGACAAAAAATCGGTCAGCCTATATGTGTCGATTCCGTTTTGCCCCTCCCGGTGCAGCTATTGCTCCTTTGTTTCACATTCCATTGGCGGAAAAAATGCACAAAAGCTGTTGCCGCAGTATGTGGAAAAGCTGGATATGGAATTGCAGCATACCGCTCAAATCATAAAAGAGCTGGGATTGCGCTTGGAGACGGTCTATTTCGGAGGAGGCACACCGACCACCTTGTCGGCGGAGCAGCTTGCGCTGCTGTGTAAGCGGATTGAAACGGATTTTGATTTATCCGGCGTGCGAGAATATACCGTGGAAGCGGGACGTGCCGATACCATTACCGAGGACAAGCTGCGGGTGTTAAAGCAAGCGGGTGTGTCACGTATCAGCATAAATCCGCAGACCTTTCGGGACAGCGTGCTGGAGAAAATCGGCAGAAAGCATACTGCGGAGGATGTGGTGCGGTGCTATGAGCTTGCCAGAAAAATCGGGCACAATTGCATTAACATGGATTTCATTGCCGGCTTGCCGACCGATACGGTCTCCGGCTTTTACGAGACGATGAACCAAGCAATTGCGCTTTCGCCCGAGAATATTACCGTGCACACCTTATCGGTAAAGCGTTCCTCCAATCTGTTTGCCGAAAAGGCATATTCGGTGGAGGAATTGGCAAATCCCATCGAGGAAATGGTGAATTATGCGCAGGAGACCCTGCTTGATAACGGATATCTTCCTTACTATCTGTATAAGCAGAAAAATACCCCCGGCAATTTGGAAAATGTGGGCTATTGTAAGTCGGGCTTTGAGGGCTTGTATAACATCTATATGATGGAGGAGGTACATAGCATTTTAGCCTGTGGCGGAGCCGGTGTAACCAAGCTGGTGGATCAGGATACGCATAAAATCGAGCGCATATTTAATTATAAATATCCGTATGAATATATAGACGGCTTCGATGTGATTTTAGAAAGAAAAGGAACGGTGAAACGCTTTTATGAACAATCAAATCATTAAAGAACGGTTGTCCCTGACACGGTATAATGAAATGGCGCGGACAGCGCCGACCGCGTTGATAGAGGAGTCGGAAAACGATTATTACGGTCAAATCAAGCAGATTGCAGAGCATATAAAAAACAACAAGGAACGCTATAAGGTAGTACTGCTGGCAGGTCCCTCCGCCTCGGGAAAGACGACCACAGCCTCCAAATTAAGGAAGCGGCTGGGCGAGCTTGGTATACAATCGGTTTATGTCTCACTGGATAATTTCTTTTTCGATCGGGATAAACTGCCGTTGCTGCCGGACGGTATGCCGGATTTCGAAAGCATTCGCACGTTGGATATGGATTGTTTAAAGGCGTTCTTTTCGGATTTGCTTCAAACAAACCATGCCACGGTTCCCATTTTTGATTTCAACAGCGGCAAACGGAGCGATGAGACGATAGAACTGACCATTGACGATAATTTTGTGGTGATTATCGAGGGCATCCATGCCTTGAATCCGATTATTACCGCAGACCATTACAGCGGGACTTTCTGTAAGCTTTATATCA
>CAZFQM010000190.1:0-3952 GCA_964520995.1 uncultured Oscillospiraceae bacterium | reverse complement strand
GGGTATTGCGCCTACCTCTGCCACAGTAGAAGAAGCGGCATCGGGATTCAGAATAAAATTCACAATCACCGTAATAATGATAGCCGCCAGTGAGGAAGGAAAATATGCCGAAAGCTTTTTCGGATAAATCACCATGATAAGAACAACCAGCAATCCGAAGCCGACTGCCCACAAATTGGGAGAAAAGCCCAGCTTGCCGTAGGACATCAGCTTGGCGATGGCGTTTTCCCCCTCGGAAACAGTACCGAAGAAGTTGTCAATCTGCCCCAGGGCGATAATGATTGCGATACCCGAGGTAAATCCTGTGATAACCGGCGCGGGGATATAAGAAACCAGCTTTCCGATTTTCAACACAGCCATCAACAGCAGGATGATACCCGAAAGCAAGCCGGCGGTCAGTACGCCCTGTATGCCGTATTTCGCCGAGAGGGTAATCAAGATTGCCGACATTGCACCGGTCGGTCCCGAAATCTGATAAGAGGCACCCGACAGCAGGCTGATAAAAATACCGGCTACAATTGCCGTAATCAAGCCGGCAGCGGCATCGGCTCCCGAGCTGACACCGAACGCCAATGCAAGCGGCAGAGCAACCGCGGCAACGGTCAAGCCTGCCATAAGGTCTTTTGAAAATTTCTTGCCGTTGTATCCGGCAAATTCGCGCTTTAAATCTGAAATAAACTTTTTGATAGTAAACCCTTCTTACGTCATTTTTTATAAAAATTGTACTACAATATCGGCGTTCTGTCAAGGAAAAGGACTTTTTCTCTCGACGTGTCATTTTAGACAGAAAATCCCTCTGAATTTCGTGATAGTTCTCGAAAAAGATATTGAAAAAAAGACGAAACAATGCTATAATATATTGTTGTATTAAAGTTGATATCATTTTCGCGATGATACCGTTCTGCTTTTCTCCCGCAAGCATAAAAATCCGATGCAAAGAATCGCTTGCAATAGGATATTTTGCGTGACCCCAATCATATAATGTTTTATACATAATGAAAGGAAGATAGCATGACCGATAAAGAGCTGAGAAAGCTGAGCCGAAAAGATTTATTACAATTACTGCTGGAACAAAGCAAACGGCTTCAGGCGCTGGAAGCACAATATGCCGAAGCGGAAGCAAAGCTGCAAAGCAAAAGCATTACGCTTGAAAACGCAGGCTCGATTGCGGAAGCGGCGTTACAGCTCAACGGTGTGTTTGAGTCAGCCGAAGCTGCCTGCCGTCAATATACCGAAAATATCACCGCCTTTCAGTTTGATCGGGAAAAAGCCGAAGCCGAGTCTCGGGAAAAGGCGCAACAAATTATCGAGGATGCCGAAAAGAAAGCGGCTGCGCTCGAAAACGAAACCAAGCTGAAATGCGAAACAATGCTGAAAAACGCCGAGCGTGACTCGCTGGCTTATTGGAACGATGTCGATAAACGATTAAATCAATTTTTGGAAGAGCATACCGATTTGAAAGAACGCTTTTTTATTTCTCAAACCGAAAAGGATGGGAAGTCATGAGGAAAAAGCAATTGGAAATGCCGAAAATCGAACAAATCGAAGCGGAGCTGAATCGGGTTCGATATCGCTCACGATATCGTTTTGCTCTTCGCAGTACCGTCTGCACCTTAATCGTTGTTGCGGCAATTTCGGTGCTGATTGCGACAATCTGTATGCCGGTTCTGCAGATATACGGTTCCTCCATGTCACCGGCACTGAACGAAAACGACATCGTAGTTTCCCTGAAGAATTCGGATTTTCAACGGGGAGATTTCATCGCATTCTATATTGGAAATAAAATATTGGTAAAAAGAGTAATCGCTTTTCCCGGGCAGTGGGTCAATATTGATGAGGACGGCAACGTCTATGTCGACGGAGAAAAGCAGTATGAACCGTACTTAACGGAAAAAGCATTTGGAGATTGTGATTTGGAATTACCTTATCAGGTGCCGGAAAACCGTTACTTCTGTATGGGGGACAATCGAGCCACCTCGGTAGATTCCAGACATTCCGATATCGGCTGCATATCGGAGGAGCAAATCGTAGGAAAAATTATATTCCGCATCTGGCCGTTAAACAAAATCGGCAAATTAAAGCAATGAGGGAATAGGTAATGAAAGGCTTGTATTCATCTGTCCAAACTGAATATAGGTATTTGAGAAACAAGCGAGCAGGCAGGCGCATTGTAATCGGGTGTCTTGCCATGGTCGTTGTCTTGGTTACTGCCTTTATCCTGATGTTGCCCGCCGATACCTTTCAAAAATCCTCCGTAACCGTCTATAATGTCAACAAATATCCGAATAACTCCTTAACCACCTTGGTTTACGGCGGTTCGGTCCAAAACAAATTGGGCAGCGGCATGAGTTTTAAGTTTTGGGATGCCGTTATCGTGGAGAAAAGCAGCAGCGGAAAGCTGTATGTGGCGCAATATATCACCGACGATGTAGACAAAAGGAGCTGTGCCGCATCGACAAGCGGCGGCTTTGTCCTGCTTCTTTATAATACGGCAACCGACCCGGAAATCGGACAGGAGGTCGAGGTCGGCTTTGATTATACCAAAACAGCCGCAGGAACAAACAGCTCCGGCTACGGAAAGGTGACCTTCACCGCAAGTAGCATCAATCTCCCCCATGATAACAAAGCGGTACTTTCCACCGTGGACGGTGCCGATACGCGGGATTTGATAGAGGTTAATCTCTATGATTACGGCGACAATATCAACGAAAAATATTACGCCGACAAAAGCTACCCCGGCTTCCAGCAGGATAACGGTACCAAGTCGATAGGCACCTCTTTATCGGCATTGAGCTTTAACTTCGGTAACAACATCACCTCCGATTTGGCCGCAGGTCATACCGCTGTAACCGTCAAGGACGGAACGGGAATCAACGCCACTGTAAACCAAGCAAACCGTCCTATCTCCAACGCCCTGCAAAGCACCTTGGGCAAGGACGGCTACCCTGCCCTGGCGGACGGAAAAAGCCTCGCCTACCTGTTCAGCGACGGTAAATATGCCGTAAAGCAAAACAAGCAAAGCATCAATGGCTTATTCCTGTATGACAATGCGACCGGTGCTTATACCTTTAACAGCCGTTCAAATCACGCACAATATAATCCGACCGATGATACCTTTACCCTCTATGACCAAATCATCACCTCGAATTTCATGATGTATCCGTTCGGAAACTTTTTACCGCTCAACGATATTGTACATACCGCCACCTCGGTGAACACTATCAATAAAAGCTATTTTTCAACCGTTTCTCAACGTGCGAAGGATAAATACAGCATCAGCTTCGGAAGCGAATATAATACCCTTGCAACCCAGCTGAACAACTTCTCGAGCAGGATGGGCAACAGCTATACCTATCTGGAATGCATGAACAGCTATTTTAAAGCCGCAAATTTGCCGAAAACCTTTGACCCCGAGCATTCGGAATTCGATAAGGAGCTTATCGACAAGCTGTATACCATCGACTACGATGTACCCACCGATTTCTACTTCGGTATGGAAATAAAAATGAACTTTATGCAGCCGAAAAACGGTCTCACCGGAACAGACGGAAAGCAGCCGTTAGTGTTCTACTTTACGGGAGACGATGACGTTTGGGCATATGTTGACGACGTATTGTTCTTGGATTTATCCGGTATTCACCGTCATGTCGGCGGCGAGATTGATTTTGTCAACGGTACGGTAAAATACTATGAGTTGGATCCGAATACCGGCGACATCGGCACCACGCCCTATAAAACCGTAAAGTTTTCCGAGCTGGTTGACGAAAGCCTCTTGAACGAAAAAGGCACCTTTAAGAATTATTCGATGCACCGCTTCAACTTTTATTATATGGAGCGCGGCTCCGGTTCGGGCGTTTGCCGTATGAACTTCAACTTCCCGCTGGTTCGGGAAAATTCCATCTCGATCACAAAGGATCTGGATGTCGATGAGGGCGATGCACTTCAATTGCTC
>CAZFQM010000189.1:0-3973 GCA_964520995.1 uncultured Oscillospiraceae bacterium | reverse complement strand
CAACAAATATGCAGGGGAAAGGAATCGACATTATCGTAATCTTTTGGCGTTAACAATCGACGCAGAGGGTGCATTAGGCGATACCACGGTGAAAGAAATTCGTCTTTTCAACTACAAAATTTTATCCGGCGATATTTCATTGGAAAACAGAGAAAAAATATGGTGGCTGTCGGATAGATTATCGGACCACGGCGAATATTACATCTTGGAAATCAATTTGCAGGATGTTGATTTCTATCCCGAGGATTTTACGGTCAAGATAAAATTTGAAAAAGCGGAAGTCGTTCGGTGATTTGTTTTACGCGCTATCTTCATTTTTGTAAAAGCCCACATTTGTCAATAGGACAAATGTGGGCTTTTATATGTTGCTCGGAAGATTTTATTTGATACCCGCTTTTACCAGTTGTCCCAGCAATGCGATATTCAACGCAGCTTCGGTTACCGGTACTGCACGGGGGACAACGCAGGGGTCATGCCTGCCGCGAACCGCTATCGTGGTGTTTTGATGCTCCAGAAAATCGACGGTTTCCTGCTCTTTACTGATGGATGGGGTGGGCTTCATGGCGATTTTTATGCTGATGGGCATCCCTGAGGAGATACCTCCCAAAATACCGCCGTGATGATTGGTGCGCGTTTTGATTTCACCGTTTTCATCGGCATAAAATGTATCGTTGTTTTGCGAGCCGAATAAATCGCAAACATCAAAGCCGGCACCGAAAGAAATGCCTTTCACCGCAGGAATGCCGAACATGATCGAGCTGATGACATTTTCAAGTCCGTCAAACATCGGAGAACCGATCCCGGCAGGGAAGCCGACAGCACACAGCTCAATAATTCCGCCGACTGAATCGCCATTCATTCGCGCGGCGTTGATAATCGATTTCATTTTTAATTCGGCTTGGGGGTCTACGGTCGGGAAATCACGCTCATGTAAGGATAAGACCTCTTCCTTTGAAAAATGCACCGTATCGAATGGCGTGTCATTGGCTTCCCGAATAGTCAGAATGTGACCTGCCGTATAGATGCCGCGCCGCTCCAAAATTTGTGCGGCAACAGCACCCGCAAAAGTCAGCGGTGCGGTGATACGCCCCGAAAAGTGTCCGCTGCCTCGGACATCGTTGAAGCCGTTATACCGTAAAAATCCGGTATAGTCGGCATGACCCGGACGTGCTTTTCGGCTCATTTCGCTGTAATCGGAGGAATGGGTGTCGCTGTTTTCAATCATTGCCGCAAGCGGCGCACCGGTGGTTTTTCCGTCTTTTAAGCCGGATAAAATGATTGGAATGTCCTTTTCCTTTCTGGAGGTAGAGGTGACATCGTTTTTCGGAGCGCGTCTTGACATAAAGCAAAGCAGCTCCTCCTTATCAATCGGCTCTCCCGGTGGCAGATTGTCAATTACCGCACCGATTGCCTTTCCGTGAGATTCTCCGAACACAGAGACAGAAATACCGTTATTCCATAGAGATGACATTGGCATGACCTCCTAATTGGTTATAGTCCTCAAAAAAGGTGGGATAGGATTTGTTGACCGCCTCTGCATTTTGAATTGTAACCTCGGAGTCGGCTCGGAGAGCGGCAACAGCGGCGGACATGGCAATGCGATGGTCGCCGAAGCTGTCTGTCACTCCGCCGTGCAGCTGTTTCTGTCCCCGAATGACCAAGCGGTCGTCATAAGCCGATACGGTCGCGCCAAGACTTGTCAGCATTGCGGCGGTGGTTTGAATGCGGTCGGATTCCTTATATTTCAGCCGCTTGATATTGGTAATCTGCGATTCTCCGTCACAGTATGCGGCAAGCACCGACAAAATAGGGACAATATCCGGAATATTTTTGCCATCGACCTGAAAGGGAAGCAATTTGCCGGGGAAAACAGCAACCAGATTATCCGTTGCAGTTACATCGGCACCAACCTGCGCCAAGATATCGAGAATTTGCCGATCCCCTTGCAGGGAATTTAATTTCAATCCCGTGCAGGCGATCGGTGCGCCGATTGCCGCTGCGGTGAAAAAGAACGCTGCTTGGGAATAATCCGCTTCCACACGGTAGCGAAATGGACGGTATTTTTGGTTTCCTTTGATGTTATAGCCGTTTTCGACACAGACAATTTCAATCCCTGCCAATCGCAGGATTTCTAAGGTCATATTGACGTAATCTGCCGATTCCAGCGGTGAGGTTAATCGGATTTGGCTGTCTCCGTCTAAGAGCGGAAGTGCAAACAGCAAGCCGGTGACGAATTGAGAGCTGATGTCTCCGCCGAAGGAAAATAGCCCCGCTGTTAATTTCCCGCTCAGCAAAAAGGGCATACCGCTTTCGGGAGAGAGGGAGACCGACTTATCAGCAAAGCAATCGAGATAGGTGCGTAAGGGGCGGGAGGGGAGCTTGCCCCTGCCGTGAAATTCGGATTCGGTTCCCAACGCAGCGGCAATCGGTACAAGAAAGCGCAGGGTAGAGCCGGACTCTCGGCAATCAATCCTTGCGTGGCTCGGGGGAGCGGTGATGCCCTGTACGGTGACCGTATCCTCGGAAAAGTCGAATTTCGCGCCCAATGCGGTCAAGCCCGCTATGGTAGCATCGATGTCTTCGGAGTGAGCAAGATTTTCGATGGTGCTGACACCGTTTGCCAGTGCGGCGGCAATCAGCGCGCGGTGCGCATAGCTTTTAGAGGGCGGAAGCTTGACCGTTCCCGAAAGCTTTGCGGGGGTGATGACCGCTTTGGTATGTCGTGACGGAATATATTGCAGCAGCTTTGCATATTCGGTCAGCGATACCTTGTTGATATAGGCATCGCCGATTTCTTTTAACAAAATCAAGTTAATATCGCTTTTGTCTCGCTTTTTATCATGAGAGGAAATGCTCAGGATTTGCTCCGAGGTGATTTCTGCGGAGCAGGGAAGTCGATATTTTTGCAGGCATTGTTTGATTTTTTCGGTGGTTCCGCTCGGCGTAAGCCCCATCCGTTCGGAGGCGGCGGAAATATATACCATGCCGATTCCGACCGCAGAGCCGTGTGTATAAGTTCGGTAATGATATTGCCGTTCGATTGCGTGACCGATGGTATGTCCGAAATTTAACAGCATCCGCTCGCCCTTATCGAACTCATCGGCTTCGACCACCTGCGCTTTGATTTGGATGCACCGATAAATCATATCTTCCAGAATGTCGGCAATCTCCTTGTGCGCAATCAGCTCAAAGAGCGCTTTGTCCTTGATGAGTCCGTATTTTATCGCTTCCGCCATGCCGTCCGAGAAGATTTCGGGCGTGAGGGTACTGAGGGTATCCACATCGCAAAGCACCAATGCGGGCTGTTTAAAGGCGCCGACCAGATTTTTCCCTTTGTCGGTGTCAACCGCTGTTTTCCCGCCGACCGAGGAATCAATTTGCGCAAGCAGCGTGGTCGGAATTTGAACATAGTCGATTCCACGCAGATAGGTAGCCGCGCAAAATCCGGTTAGGTCTCCGACTACGCCGCCGCCCAATGCAATCAAAAGGTCGCTTCTGGTGACGGCTTTCTCACAGAGAAAATCATAAAGTGCAATCAGCGTTTGATGAGATTTCGATTGTTCTCCATGCGGGAAAATAAAGACCTCTGTGCGAATTCCCGCCGATTCCAGGGAGTTCTTTACCGTAGCACAATACAGCGGTGCCACGATGTCATCGGTGACAATGACGGCGGTTTGCGCTTTGGAAACCGCTCTGATTCTTGTTGCGGCATCTGCTAACAGCTGTCTGCCGACGATGATTTCATATTCCGTACTGGCTTTTACCTGTAGGGTCATCATAAAAAATCACTATTCCTTTTCCTTGGTCTGTTATCCCGATCGGAAAGCGAAAGGGAAACGGAAAGCTATTGTACTGCTTTGCCGGAAAATGCCGCTTGTGCCGCAATCTTACTCATGACAGTGTCAAATTCATCCGGAGTCAGCGATTGTGCACCATCCGACAAGGCATTATTGTGGTCATTATGCACTTCTAT
>CAZFQM010000188.1:0-3986 GCA_964520995.1 uncultured Oscillospiraceae bacterium | reverse complement strand
TTTGCACCGCAGGTGCAGGATTTATAATAGGTCGCTTTTTTCTCACAGGTTGCGTTGTCTTTCTTGTAGGTATCGGTGGCAACCGACTGATTGTAGATATGGTTATGCCCCGCTTCAAATCGAACATAGTTTGTAAAAAGATCTTCCAGATTATTGCTGGTAAATTTCTTTTCGTCGGTTCCTTTCGTTTTACTGTAGTAGATAACACAGTTACTGCTCCTAGAAACCCCTATAGTATAAAATGCTAAATTACCACCTTGGAATTCCACCGTGCCGCTCGTAACCAAAAAGCCTTGATCTAGATCTTTCGAACCATCGGCAAAACCAAAATCTGTTCCGATAAGATAGACGTTGGTTCCGCCGAAAGTAATTTTTTTCTCCGTGAGAAGACCATATCGCACATTGTTGGTGGTCAAGGTGCCGCCGATCAGCTCTAAGGTTCCGTCGGCAACGATACCGTCTGCCCGCTTTCCTTTATTCTCTCCGTCGGGAATCAGAGAATCGCTGATATTCAAGGTGGCGCCGGAAATGCTCAGCTTGCCGCTATCTTTCACAACCACACCGTTCAATCCGATATTGCGAACTGTCATGGTGCCGCTGACAAGATTCAACGTACCTTTGGTAACAACGCCATCCGATTTCGTATTGTCAATGGTCAGATTGCCACCGGTAAGATCCAGGGTACCGTTGGTAATCACACCACTCGATTTCGTATTCTTAATGGTCAGCTTACCGCCGGTAAGCGATACGGTTCCGTTTGAGAAAATACCGTTATAACCGCCGTTAAAGGTGACATCGGCAGTTCCGCTGATGCTCAAGGTGTCTTTTTTCGCCGTCGTGTCATCGGTAGCTTCGACATCAATATAACCATAGCCGCTGTCACTGATGTTCAGCGTATGGGTACCGCCGGAAAAGCTAAATGCCTTTTCTCCGGAATTTTGGAGAGGAACGAGCATTTCCGATTTGACGTCCAGCTTGCCGCCGGTAACGTTAATGCTACCGTTGCCGGTAATACCGATTGAATCCGCTCCGCTTTTCGGATTCAGCTCCAAGGTACCGTTTGCAAGGGTAAGAGAAGTGGTAGCGGCGCTGAGAGACACGCCAAACTGCGCTGTTATCTTCACCTTGCCGCTATTATTGTCAATCTTTGCAGAAGAGCTGTCACCTAAGACAATACCTGCATAATCCATATTGATCGTTACGTTGGCAGCGTTCGAAATTTCAAACACAGTGCTATTACGCGCATAAATTCCGTAGCTTTTTTCTCCGGAGCCGTTCAAATTTAACGTACCGCCGGAAATTTTCAAACCCTTTAATGCATATAGTGCTGCAATCGCGTCGGCGGGGTCGGCGGTGCCGGCGGTTGTCAGGGTAAGGGCATTGCTGTTTTTCAATTCAAGATTCGTGCCCGAATAAATAGGATAGCAAGCGGAAATCGTTCCCGAACAGTTGGTAATGGTGTTTTTATTGCTGTCCGTTCCTTCCGGAGCAAAATTCAATCCGGTTGTCCTCGTGTTCATGTCGTTGATATCGACAGTTTGACGAGGCGTGCATGCAATGTTAAATGCCACACCGTTCAAATCTGCATCTACATTGTTAAAGGTCAAAATACCGTACTGAACACCGGTTGTCGTCAAGCTGCCGCCGGTCATTGTCATATTATCATATGCCTTGATACCCACCATAAAGCCCTTGGATGCCGCATCAGTTGTCTTATCGTTGATAGTCACCGCAAGATTCTTGATCGACAAATTGGCTCCGGGAGCAGTTAGGATACCATTACTGACCGTTTCACTGTTTGAGCCTTGTCCGTTGGAGTTGACAATCAAGCTACCGCCACTACTGCCTTCGAGTTCGATATCTTCCGTCGAACCGATACCGGACATTTTGGTTCCCGTCATGTTAATGGTATTCGTGCCGGAAAATATAATTTTCAAATTCGGAATGGTATTGGCAATTACGCTTTTGTTAGCCGAGCTATAATCCACCGTGGCGTTATTAAGTCTTAACGTCGGAGGGGTGGAGGCTGTGGCAGGGGTAAAGGTTGCCGTACCCGAACCGAATTTCTGAGATGCTGTGGTGTCCGAAATTTTTACCGCGCCGACATAAAGCTCCGGCTTAATCTCTTCCGCTATTGCTGTCGGCAAGAGGCTCAACACCAAGCAGAGCATCAACACAATGCTTAGGACTCGTTTCTTCATAAAGAAGCTCCTCACTTTCTTCCGCACAATCGTGCGGTAAATTAACCTAACCGGGATGTTTTTGCAGTATGTGCAACATACTGCAAAGGGGATATCCCCTTAAAATTTTCCTGTTTAATTCGGGCATCCGACCTCACTTTCGGGTTTATTTCAAACATAAATCATCCATCGGACGGATATTGTCCGCCCTTATAAAGTTTTTCGCAAGCTGTCTTTCTATATTAAATTGCTTCAATATATTCTTTTTCGGGACAAGCCTTATTTTTCTTCGTTTCGCAGACGGTTGTATTTCATGATAAACAGCTCCAAGCTTTCCTTTAGCACCTCTATCTGCGATTTCAGATAAAACTCATCCTCAAACAGTGCGTAGTGCACACAGGCACGAATCAAAATAAAAATCAATGATGTCAGCTTTTGATAAGGAATTCCCAGCTTGCTCTCCAGAAGCTTGGCATATACGGTATAACGCTCATCCACCCCCGCAAAGAATTTTTGACCGTACTCTCGGTATTTCGGATGAGTATAAACTTGATACATCAAGCGGTATTTCTTTCCGTGCTTTTCCGCCGTCCAGTAGGGAATCTCCTCAATAAACCGCCACAAATCCTGCACATCGACAGGGGCTTTCGCCATAAAGTCATCCTCCACCTTGCTCATACAATGTGCCGTGGATTGGACGATGAGATCATCCAAGTTGTCAAAATAGGTATACAGCATATTTGCGGTACATCCGCAATGCTTTCCCAATGCTCTGATGCCGGTTCCGTGAAGTCCGTACTCCGCGAAGCAATCATAGCATTTTTCCATAAGGCTTTCTTTTTTTGCGTTCCATTGTTCTGTTGTGTAATTGGGCAATTTGCAATACTCCGTTTCTATCGTTTGTTACGAATAAAGTATAACATATCGCACCTAAAAAATCAACATCCTTCTGCCATAGCTTTCTATCTGTTTTTATATCTTTTTCCGATACAGGCTTTTTCCTGTTCGCTTTCGAGGTCAAACATCGGCGGTTACTTCGTCATGGCTCCGACAATGGAAATCCGCTGCTTTTCACCGCCCTTGTGCTTGGCTTTTAAATGGTCTGCTTGTTATTCGCTTACTTTACAAACGCTTTCTCTTTTGGCTGTAAGCTGCTGTGCCGATGAGCGCAACACCGCTGATAAAAAGCAACATTGCACAGCTCGGAAGATGATTGTGCTCCCCTGTCTTCGGCACTTTGGTAAGCAGGATGCTACCGGGTAATATTTCGTTCTTGCAATCCTTATCGCTGAAATACCTGTTGCAATCCTCACAGTGCCAATACTCAATATTGCCATCCGCTTCGGTGGTTGCAGCCTTTGCTTCAATGTGCTTCAGATTGCTGTGATTACTACTGTCAAACTCACCGTAAGGTACACCGCAGGTATCACAGATTGCCTTCGCCCGACAGGTCGCCGTGCCGCCGTTGTGCGCAACGTGCGTCCACTTCGCATACAGCGTAATGTTGGCGGTAATAGCGGTATTAGCGAAATCAAACGCCGTATCCTTGAACGTATCGTTCACTTTTTCATACCAGCCGTCGAAGCTGTAGCCGATGGGAGCGGTGGGGTCAGCGGGCTTAGTGGCCTTTCCGCCGTCATATATTCCCTGCGGCGGAATCGTCCCTGTGCCGCCGTTGAGGTCAAAGGTCACAACCGCCTTTGTTGCGGGATCGATAATGGGGGTGCCGTCGTGGGTGTAATAGGTGGCGCCGTCGCCCTCGCCCACCTGCACATAGCCGGTGCCGGAGAGGGACAAGCCACGTAT
>CAZFQM010000187.1:0-3991 GCA_964520995.1 uncultured Oscillospiraceae bacterium | reverse complement strand
TATCTCCTTGAAAATCCAGCCATTGCTTACGTAACGTCAAGCTCTGCTCCCCATTGAGTGCTTCCTTTAATTGCTTTCCGGAAAAGCAATTTTCCGTCCGACGATTGAACTCCTCTATACAGCTGTCACAAAAGCAACCGAAGCCGATCGGAAAATGACCGTAACGAATATCATCATCTATCCAGATATGGTCGGGTTCCGTTTCCACAAGCATTTCATACAGCTTACTCAAATATTCCCGCTTATATGCATCGTCATTCGGGCAGAAGCTTCCCCGACATTCCAGACCGTAAATATTGGTCATATGGTGATAAGCGCCATCAAAGCTTTCATCCAAATATTGCTCATGGTGACCAAGCGTTGCCAGGTTATTAAGCCCGCAGGAAAATCCCAGTGCCTTAATCTCCGCAATTCGTTTCTTTAATATACGACATCTGCTCTCGGCAGTTTCAAGGGTCATCGGCGAGTGGCAGTTGTTTGTAAAGAATGTAATACTGTCAAAAAAATCTCGATTGCTTTTCAAAAACGTGGTAAAATCCTCAAAGTCCTTATCATAAAGCCAATGGTCCAAGCCCACGCGCAATAAATTGTAATGAATTGACATTGCAATCTCCATCCTATCCTCTATATAATCAAAAAAGGAATGACTTCCTCAATACATTCTCGGTATTCCGAGATAGCTCCTGTTACTCCGCTTGGATTGTCTGTTCTCCGGTAAATGAATTTCCGGTATCACAATCCGGTCACGGTGCATCGAAAGAAGAATGTTTCCGCGCAAATCAAAGGTAAGCACTCTTTCCTTGTGCACAGTTGTTTCCGCTATTTCAACGTTGTTGTCCTTATCATCCACTGCATAAGGAATTGTTTGCCACGGATTAACCAGCTTCACCTGCTTTGCATTTCCACACAGACAAATATAATCGACCATCCCGTTTATCATTGCGGCATAAACGACAATCCCATTTTCGGCATACAGCTTAAAGGAACCGGTATAATCGGAGACCACCGCCGGGAAAACGCGAATTTCGCCCTCAAAGGATTGCAACAGCATCTCGTTAACTGCCATTGCGGTAATCGGCAACATTTCATAATCGAAATGCCGAAACTCCCATGCAGGAAAATCAAATCGCTCTTCCGATTCAACATCCTTGACTCGATGCGTAAAAAAGCGTAAATTCGATTCGTTTTGCATATTTTCATAAGGGCCGTAATGACCCAGCCCATTTGGGTACCATTGCCATGCGGCAACGGCATTATTTAAATATTGCTTTAAATAGCTCGCCATGCCGAGCCGTGCAAGAATGATCGGGTCTAAGCTCCACCCCATCCCCGGCACCTGCTCTTTTTTGTTTAAAGAAAGCTGTTGGTCTTTCGAAAAATCAAAGGGCTCTTTCATCAGCATTAAATTCCGTACAGCCGAAAACAGCTTATCCTCTTTTTGAGAAAGACCGATACAAGCATTCGGAAACACATAGGAATATTCCGGATTGGGAAAACCGTAATATTCTTTCAGCTTCTCGGAAGAAAATGTTTTTCTGATCAAATCGCCTTTCTTGATTTTCGACCAATACTCGCAATCCTCCAGCTCCGCCTCATCGGGATTTCGTTCCTCGCCGCAAAAAACGCCCGCAACAGGGACTTCGTCGAATTTTATCTCTTCTCCTACACCGACACCACTCGCAATCACCTTTTTGCCGTCAACAATTCGGTATTCATCCTCCTCCATCGGCACGGTTTTAATTGGTGCCAGATGAGCAAGAATATCTTTTACTCTTTCGTAGCAATCCGGCTTTTGGATTTTTCCGGCTTTTGTCAACAAATCAATACAGTCAATCAAATCTCCAAAAACCATCCGCATGGCACCGGCATCGGTAACAACATCATCCATAATCGGAGAGCTTTCATAGGCTTGCGAACGGTAAAGATGATAAAAGCCATCCTCTCCCTTTTGCACTAGGTGATAGTACAGCATTGCCGCATGATAAATCACCTCGTAACCCTTTTCGTACAAATATTCCAAATCGCCGCTATATTGATAATATTGCCAAAAAGCATGAGCAATCTGCGCGCCGGGCGTTAAATTATCGACAGTATTGGCATCACAAGCTGCATTGGCTCCCGTTACATCGGTATAAAGAGCCCCCTCAACCTTTCGATATTTCTTCCCCATTTTCAAAGCGGCGGGCAATTGCCGACTTCTGAAGTTCAAATAGCACTTTGTCAGATCACCGTGTCCCGCTGCCAACAGGTGCCAATACCCCAGCTGCATATTCCAGTGGAACATATGATTCCACGGAACATAGTCATGTTGAAAGCCCCATGCGCCGTTGCAAAAATGCGGCGGATAAGTACCTTTCATTTGACTATTGGCATAATACTGACTCAAGTACCAGAGATTTTCCAGGTAATCATCATCCAAGCAGATATAGCTTTTATCCCAAAACGCTTCCCACGCTTGTTTATGCTGTCTATACGCCTCGTCGATATCCGCCTTAACAAGATTGATTCTTTCTCTTGCCACTGCCATCGCGGTTTCAAGCTTGTCGGCAATCGCCACTGTTAGTATCAACGTATTTTGCTGATTATCCGATTTTTCGGTTGTGATTTTAATACTGTGCTTGTTCAACATCTCCTTGCTTTGATGATTCTCGACATACAAAGCGGTACAAAACACCTTGTCTCCCAAGCTTCTTTTGATAAATACGATATCATCGACAACAATGCTGTCGGTGTCCTCCAATCCGACCGTTGCATCACGGTTGATTTGAGCATACCAATGCCCAAAGGTTCTGCTTCCCCAGTTTTGTAACGTAATATCACAGGATACCGCCTCATCAAAGTGCGCATTCGTTCTGATGACCGACGCATGATATTTTTCCGAGCAAAAAGCATTCAAAGACACCTCCGAAAAGCAGGTTTTCGAATGCATATCCAAAGTTGCGGTCTTTAAAGAAAGGGAAGCGTTGTAATCCTGCTGATAAATCGTTTCAAAAGCGGGATTATGATAAGAAATTTCCAAAACACCGGCATTCAAAAGTGCATTAGTATGCTCCTCGGTATCTGGCGTCCAGTTGCGAATTTCCTCTTCTGCCGATTCTTTCCACAAATCGGTATTGTTGATGTGGAAAACCAGCCTATCCTTATTCGGCCAATACAACAATCCAGTGCTTCCGTCTCCTAATGCAATACCGCGAAGCGGATCGTCAACGGGAGTTAAAAAATTCAGCCTGTGTCCATCTAATCTCTCCAGAGAGGAAAGACCGCAAATCGTATCTATCTTATTCATAAAAGCTACTCCCTATACTCATCTATCGTTTCCAAGGTTATCGAATAATCCGATAAGGTTTTATCGATATTTTCCGGAAAATCATAATAAAACCCGACATAGGCGCATCTGGCACCGTTTTGAAAATGGCGTTCCAAATGCTCCTGCGTTTCTCTCAAGGAAAATTCCTCCATGTGATAATTTCCGTCACCGCCGAACTCCGCAAGCGCAAAAGGCATTTCCTTTCCCGCCGCTTTTTGCAGCTCAAAATAGAAATCGGCATAATTCCCCTCTTTTAAATACCAATCCAAGGATAGAATATCCACATAATCGTTCCCGGGATATGCCTTCACCGCCTCTTCCTTTTCAAACATCAATGACGGATTGTATTCCCATAAAATATTCGTAAGCTTCCATTTTTTCTCAAAATAATCATGTACATATCGAAACAGTTCTGCGACATCCTCACCCATAACACCGTAATCGTACCGCTTCTGCCACCAAAACCATCCACCGTTTATTTCATGCATTGCTCTGAAGATAACCGGAATGCCTAAGCTTTCCAGCTTTTTGATAAAAAGCGCTTCAATGTCAAGCTCATCTCTGAAATTGGTATTAAGCAAGGTTCCGTCGGTATACACCTGCCTAAATTCCTCCTTGGTGAGCGGGTATCTGCAGTTGTTGGCGCCCTGACAGGTCGCATCCTTGATGTTTATTTTCGGTGTC
>CAZFQM010000186.1:0-4021 GCA_964520995.1 uncultured Oscillospiraceae bacterium | reverse complement strand
ATGTTCGAAAAAAATTTTTTCGGTATTTTTGCTGTTATCAAGAATACCTCTGCCTAAAATTTTAATATTTTCTGCATCAATAGCGTGAATACAGGCATAAACCACTGCACCTTCATCAATGAAGAGCGTTTGATTGCTTTCTAATTTGATTTCGCCGACATCGTGCTCGCCCGCTCCAAAATACAGAACATTAGGGTCTTTGTAATCAATATCATAACAGGGCATGGGATCGGCGAAAATGTGAAGCGCACCCATTCTGCCATATGGCTCAACGGTGAAATAAGCAGGCTTTTTAAGAGTAAACGTAATTGTTCCGTTTTTGATTTTCGGGGTTATGCCTAAAGACAATGGACGGATTGTTACTTCCTCAAAGGGAATTTTGGGGGTGATTTTAAAGGTTACTGCCTCATCTAAACTGAGTGAAAGGAAATTTATAAGCTCAGTTTGCTCTTTGCCTCTTTGATGACCCGGCCAGCGACGATTAAAGGGAACCGCCGAAACTCTCGCAGTATCAAGAGGTACAGATTGACCGTTAATCCTGACTTTATAATTTTGACAATTGTCTTTTGTTTGTGTTATCGGATAAATATTTATGGACATAGCATTTCCTCCGTTTCAATTTCATTATAATCTTCAGATTATCCGAAAAAATAGGTAAAATCTTAATATTACAGGTATTTTTATTGACTTATTTGTAGTTTGCCCTTAAAATAATAAACGTAAAAAATATATGGAGAATTGATATGTATGGGTATAAAATTAAAATAAACAGTTTACCAAAATTGGTGTGGGCTTGTGAGACTACGCTGAATAACTATGAATGGAAAAATCGCAACAGTAAAGATATGCTTGAAATTGCTTTTGCGAAATTTGACACCGCGAAGTTGATGATGAATAACAATTGTTACACGCTGAAAAAAAGTGCGTTAACCTGTATTATGACAAACGAAAGACGTGAAGCGTTCTGTGAACCCGAAAAAACAATCACGATTGTCACGGTGGCAGTCAGGTTGAATGATTTCGCATATTGTTCTTCTGAACTCACCGAAACGGATTGTGGCGATAAATCAGTCCTTTTGTTACCTGCCTTTTTAGAAAATTTGCCTCAGCTCGAGGAACTTGATTTAATAAAAACACTGCATGAAGTCATAAAATTCTACTCAAAAAATTCTGAAAGTGACAATATTGCATGTATCGCAACATTTTTTGATTTATTATATAAAGTCGATATGACAAACGAATCACTCTTGAATCGGTTGCCTCGCAACTCAATATATCATCGGTTTATTTATCTGCAATATATAAAAAGACCAAAGGAATAAATTTTTCAGACCAGCTTCTCAATGTGCGAATGGAAAATGCTGAAAAAATGTTAATTAACCAAAATATACCGACTGCAAAGGTTGCCGAGCTTTGCGGTTTTTGTGATGAGAGCTATTTCAGAAAGAAATTTAAGCAGTTTTTCGGTATGAATGTCAGGGAATATAGGCAAATTAAAAATGGACTTACACTTTACCATGAAAAGCCGCAAAGAAAAAACGGGACGTATTAAAACAGCAGTAAAGAGAGTATTCTATACTTGTGAGTTAAATATGGGATTGTGAAAATGCAGTATAAATCTCCAACTTTAGCAAATACTAACATCACGATTTGAATTAAAAGGGGATTTTAATATGAAAGCAACAGGAATTGTGCGAAGAATAGATGATCTGGGTAGAGTGGTTATGCCGAAAGAAATACGCCGCACCATGCGTATCAGAGAGGGCGACCCGTTGGAGATATATACTAACAATGACGGAGAGGTTATTTTTAAAAAATATTCGCCGATCGGGGAGCTATCGGCGTTCTCGGGACAATATGCGGAAGCGCTCCACAAAATCGGCGGGTTGCCGACGGTGATCTGCGATCGGGATCATGTGGTTGCCGTTGCGGGGCTGCCGAAAAAGGAGATGGCGGAGCGTCGGCTGTCGGCGGAAATGGAGGAGATACTGGAAAGCCGAAAGACCGTCATTTTTTCGGAGGGGAAGGCGGGCGTGAAGCCAATCGACGGAACCGAACGCAAAGTATCGGTTGCTTGCCCGATCCTATCTGCGGGGGATGTGACAGGGGCGGTCATGTTTGTTACCTCGGAATGTAAAAAGCCGGATGATGCGCAGGTGAAATTGATTCAGGCCGCTGCTTTGTTTTTGGGAAAACAGATGGAATCTTAAAAAATTCCGAAAATTTAAATTATCTTGAAAAAAAGGGTTGCTTTTTTCAGGCTGATATGATATAGTAATATATAGCTTAAGATTGTAATGTTGAAAGACTGGGCGCTGCCCGGTCTTTCCTTTATGTTTGGAAAGGAAGGTTGCCCGTGGGGAAAAAAGGCGGTACTACCGTTGCACAGATTGAAAAGCTTGCACGCCCGATTGTAGAGGACTTGGGTCTTTATCTTTGGGATGTCCGTTTTGAAAAGGAAGGCGCCGATTGGTACTTGCGAATCATTATCGACAGCAATGACGGCATCAGCTGTGATGATTGTGAGGCTGTCAGTCGTCCGCTTAGCAAATTGCTGGATGAAGTTGACCCGATTGAGCAAGCGTATTACCTGGAGGTCTCTTCACCGGGAGTGGAACGCGAGCTACGCAAGCCGGAACATTTTGAGGTTTGCATCGGGGATATCATTCGGGTGAAGCTGATTCGTCCGTTGGACGGAGAACGCGAATTTATCGGTGAATTGACAGACTTTCAAGACGGCGTTCTGACTATACGGCAAGCCGATGCGGAAAAAAGCTTTACTTTTTCCGATTGCGCATTTGTGAAGCTGTATGATGACTTTGTACCGGAAGAATAGAAAGCTTTTATACTTTACAGGTGCAGAGTGTACAGAAAATATTATGAATTAAGAAACAGAAAGGAATCCGTTTCAGAATACAAAACGGATGTGGTCTCAGTTTATGAATAACGATTTTTTTGATGCGTTATTGCTGCTTGAAAAAGAAAAGGGCATACCGGCAGATTACTTATTGGAAAAAATAAAGGCTGCTATCGTGATAGCGGTAAAGCGGGATTTCGGCGGCGTGGAAAACGTCATTGTTGACATTAACTCCGAAACCAGAAAGTTCAAGGTGGCAATCGTAAAAGATGTTGTTGAGGAAGTGGAAAATCCTGTTTCTCAAATTTCCTTGGATGAAGCGAAAAAATACAGCAAAAAGGCACAGATCGGTTCTCCGGTGGAAATCAAGCTGGAAACAAAGCAGTTCGGAAGAATTGCGGCGCAAACCGCAAAGCACGTGATCCGTCAAGGAATCCGTGAGGGAGAAAGAGAACAAATTCTGGCGCAGTATGAAAGCAAGCTCAATGAGGTGCTGACTGCGGTGGTTCAGAAAATCGATCCGAAAACAGGAAATGCAACCATTGAAATTGACAAAAGCGAAGCGGTCTTGTTTAAAAATGAGCAAATCCCCGGAGAGGAGCTTACAGAGGGTGATCGCATTAAGGTATATGTTTCCGACGTGGTCAATTCCGATAAAAGATGCAGCCTCAAGGTCTCTCGTACACACAAGGATTTAGTGAAACGCTTGTTTGAGATGGAGGTTCCCGAAATTTATGACGGAACGGTTGAGGTAAAAGCTATTTCCAGAGAAGCCGGCTCCAGAACCAAAATTGCGGTCTACAGCAAGGAAGAAAACGTAGATGCGGTCGGTTCCTGTATCGGCCCGAAAGGAATTCGTGTGGCGAATATCGTTGATGAGCTGAACGGCGAAAAAATCGATGTCGTGAAATACAGCGAGGATCCTGCCGAATTTATTTCCCAAGCACTTTCTCCCGCAGACGTGGTAAGCGTGGAAATTTTAGAGGGCGATGTTCGCGCCTGCAAGGTGAAGGTTCCGGATCATCAGCTTTCCTTGGCAATCGGAAACAAGGGGCAAAATGCCAAGCTTGCGGCAAGATTGACGGGATATAAGATCGATATTCGACCCGAAAGCGGATTCTTCGGTGAGGATGAAAGCGAAGCCTGATTTCAGCTGATTTTTAC
>CAZFQM010000185.1:0-4023 GCA_964520995.1 uncultured Oscillospiraceae bacterium | reverse complement strand
TAGCGACCAAGAAATAGAAGACATGCTGATAAACGCAATCCGAGCATCTTATATTTACAAGGAGAAAGCGATATGAATCCCTATTTTTTTTCTCTCCGACAAGCCGAAAAGCTGGTCGGAGACAAGGTCGATATTTCCGCAATCCCCGTTGCCACCGTTGACGGAAAAGATATGGTGGATTTAAGAGATATCAACACCGCCATCACCTCCCAAAAGATAAAATATGATTTTACAAAGACAAACATCGAAAATCGTCGCTTTTCCTTTTGCAAGACCCGCAAAATCAATCCAAACGGGTTAAATGTCATTGATTTGTTTTGCGGGGCAGGCGGCAGCAGCTCCGGCTTTCGGCTGGCGGGCTTCCGTTTAGTCGGTGCATTGGATATCAATGCCGCGGCAGCACGAACGCATGAATACAACTTCCCAGAATGCAAAACGGTTGTCGGTGATATCACAGCAATTCCCCCTGCCGAATTCGCATCGAGGATTGGCAACAAAAGGGTCGATGTCGTAATCGGCAGCCCACCCTGTCAAACCTTTTCGTCATTAAGCCAAGGAAAGATAAAATCTCTCGGCAAGGACATTAAGCTTGACATCCGCAATTATTTTTACAAAAACTATCTGGACTACGTTACATTTTTTAAGCCCAAGGCTTTTCTGATGGAGAATGTCCCGGGGTTTCAGACGAAGTATAAGGGCGAAATCTTTCATGATTTGTTGACCTATATCAGAGAATGCCTCCCGGAATATCAAGTACAGTATACCGTGCTGGACGCAAAAGCATTCAGCGTGCCGCAAGCACGGCGCCGCTTATTCGTCTGCGGGTATTTACAAGGTCTCGATTTTTCCTTTCCCACCTCCTGCTACGAATTTTGCGACGTCGGAAAAAGCTTTGTCAGTGTTTCGGAAGCATTTTCCGATTTGCCGAAAATCACAGACAATTGGCGGCTTGATGCGGTTCCGTACACGACTGCCGCAAGCAACAGCTACCAAAAAATGATGAGAAACGGCGCCGACATCGCTACCAACAATATTTGCAGAGTATCCAACCCCAAAGCCAAAGAGCTGTTTGACAAGCTGCTTCCCGGACAGAGATACACCGATTTGTCCCCGAAAGAGCAAAATGAGATATCCTTGTTTGACACATTCCGCTCCTCGGTCATTATGGGGCGCTGTCATCGATTACCTTTAGAAGAATGCGCCTGGACCGTCATCGCACACATCGGTATGGACGGATATGAGTATATTCACCCCACCGAATGCCGAACCATTTCCGTCAGAGAAGCGGCTCGATTACAATCCTTTCCCGACGATTTTACCTTTATCGGCAATATGCGAGAGCAGTACGTGCAAATCGGCAATGCGGTTCCGCCGTTATTGAGCTACGCCATCGCCAACAACATCAAAAAAGCGTTATTGAAGTGACAAAGAGAGCATCGGCGACAAGGCTTGCGGCTGACACAGTGTCAGGTGGCGCAAGCCGAACTCAAGCTGTAAAAAAGGGTAGGATATCACTCGCTTTACCGAGCGATATCCTACCCTAAATGCTTTTTATCCGGAATTGCCGAAAAATACTCTTTTGTTTTACTGCTCCGTCTCGGGGCGATTTGCGTAATTGGCATTTCCGCCGATCGTCCGCGGGAGATAAGACTTGATGCCCTTGATGATTCGCTCATCCGGGTTAAATACCAACAGACAATATCCGAGCGTGCGATGACGGAAGGTTGCATAATATACGTTCTCGCTGTCCTCACTCTCGCAAGCCAAAATCCGATTGTCATAATCGCGATTGGCGTGCTCCGCCGCTTTATACGGACCGAAGGCTTCAAAGGTTTTGGAATGCACATTCAACAAGCGCTTCCGCTTTCTTTGTGCAACAATCTTATCAACGTCAATCTCGCCGTTTGTTAAGATATACTCATACTCCACATTCATCCCGCTAATCAGCCAATAAGCGCCGTAAACTGCGCCGCAGATAATCAAAAAAGCGAACATCAAAAACTGCGGAGGCACCAGCATAAAGCAGGCAACTACCACAAGCAGCACCGCCAGCACCAATCCGATTTTCTTCGCCATATCCGCCCCGGTCGATCTTTTCTTTACCAAATGTTCAATAAAAACGTCCATTCCGATTTTCAGTCCTTTTGCATTTATTTTATCAGATGCATTTCATTGTTTATTGCGGAAAGAAATACCTCCGCTTATGCGTTTTCGGTTTTCCGCGCAAGCTGATACCCTTTGTATCATACTTTTAATGTTATTATAGCACAGAAAACCGACATAGCAATAAACAATTTGTTAACGATTATCATTCTGCTTGGTTGTCGGCGGCTTCATGGTCAGGGAAATCCGCTTCCGCTTACAATCGACCTCCAAGACCCAAACCGTTACCACATCGCCTACATTGACAACCTCCAGCGGATGCTTGATATATTTATTGCAGATTTGAGAAATGTGCACCAAGCCGTCCTCATGCACGCCGATATCCACAAATACCCCGAAATCCACCGCATTGCGCACCGTGCCTTTCAGCTCCATGCCCGGCTTCAGGTCGGCAATTTCCAACACATCGCTTCTCAAAAGAGGCTTCGGCAATTCATCTCTGGGATCTCGTCCCGGCTTTATCAGCTCATTGAGGATATCGTTCAAGGTAGGCTCCCCGATACCGATTTTCTCCGCCAATGCCGCAATACCGAGCTTTTCCGCCCGTTCCCGAATGTCGGTCAGCTCGGCGGCAGTAGCCTTTTTATCATAGCCGCATTCCCGCAAAAGCTGCTCACAAGCCTTATAAGATTCCGGGTGCACGCCCGTATTATCCAGCAGGTTTTCCCCCTCGGGGATTCGCAGAAAGCCCGCACACTGCTCATAAGCTTTTTTACCGAGCTTCGGTACCTTTAAAAGCTGCTTTCGATCGGAAAACGCGCCGTTTTCTTCCCGATATGTCAGTATGTTTTTGGCAATTCCCGCATTGACACCCGCCACTCTGGAAAGCAACGGCACCGAAGCGGTATTCAAATCCACTCCGACCGCATTGACACAGCTTTCCACAACGCCGCCGAGTGCCTCATCCATCCGCTTTTTCGGCATATCATGCTGATACTGCCCCACGCCGATTGCCTTGGGATCAATCTTCACAAGCTCTGCCAGCGGGTCCTGAAGTCGACGTGCAATCGACACCGCGCTCCGAAGAGAAACATCATACTCGGGGAACTCCTCCGCCGCCAGCTTGGATGCGGAATAAACCGATGCTCCCGCTTCCGATACAATCATATATGCCACCGATGTATCCAACGTTTTAATCAAATCGGAAACAAATGCCTCGCTTTCTCTGGAGGCGGTACCGTTACCGATTGCAATCGTCGTTACCCCGTATTTTTTTATGAGCCGTGTCAGCTTTTCCGCCGCTTCTTCCACCTTTTTTTGCGGCGGTGTCGGATATACCACCGTGGTATCCAGCACCTTTCCGGTATCATCCACCACCGCAATCTTACAGCCGGTACGATAAGCCGGGTCAAGGCCCAAAGTAACCGTTCCCTTGACCGGAGGCTGCATCAACAGTTGCCGCAGATTCACCGAAAACACCTTTATCGCCTGCTCGCTCGCCGTCTCGGTCAGCTGATTGCGGATTTCACGTTCCAAAGAGGGGAAAATCAAACGTTCAAAGCTGTCTGCCGCCGCCAAGGCAACTGTCTCCGCCGACGGATTGCTGCCGTGCTTAACCTCTTTTAAAATCATCGCCGTCGCTTCCTCGTGATTGACCTCCACACCGACGCGCAGTACCTCTTCCCGCTCGCCGCGATCGATGGCAAGCACGCGGTGACCCGGTATTTTGTTCACCTGCTCGGAAAACTCATAATACATGGTATAAACCGATTCCTGCTCGGGGGCAGCCGCTTTCGTGACGATTTTTCCGTTACGGAACAGATAGGCACGAAGCTTCTTTCTCAGCTCCGCATCATCGGATATATCCTCCGCAATAATATCCATCGCACCCTGCAGAGCATCCTCTGCGGTCGGCACCTC
>CAZFQM010000184.1:0-4041 GCA_964520995.1 uncultured Oscillospiraceae bacterium | reverse complement strand
AGCAATACAGGAGCAATTGGTGTGATTAACGGAATCGTTCGTGTATCCGGAATACTGGCAAAAGGAAGTTATACTTGCTGTATTCCATATATCATAGCTTAGTAGGGGGATGAAATTATGAATACAGAGATTTTAAGAAACGCTTTTATTCCTGAAAGTGAATGGGAAGATTGCTATATATCCGATGATGGTATGATATTTACTCCGTTATATGATGACAATGGTGATATGGTGCAAACAGGGGAACAGGCGTATAACGAATATATCAGTGCGATATCAAATCCGACCACACCTGAACCTACCGAGCAAGAACAAATCAACGCCATGCTGATGCGTGAGCTTGCGAGCTTGAAAGCGCAGGTGAGTGCACAATGATGTCGGAAATGATAGCAGAGTATTATCACAAAGGCTTGTTTACCCAAGCGGACATCGAGCGGTTTGTTGAGATTGGGTGGATTACCGAAGCAAAAAAGAATGAAATATTGAAATAGCATGGGGTGATAGAAAAATGGAGGAAACAGTGATTGTGGCAATACTATCACTTCTGGGAACACTGGTAGGCTCTTTTGGCGGAATCATTACCTCTAACAAGCTGGTAAACTATCGGCTACAACAGCTTGAAAAGAAAGTGGAAAAGCATAATCAAGTAATTGAGCGGGTTTATAAGCTGGAGAAACACGAGGCTGTCATTGATGAGGAAATGAAAGTTGCCAATCATCGGATTGATGACCTTGAAAATTATCATAAATAAGAAAGGAATGGTTTGTATGAACAAAATGAAAAGCTGGATGAAAGCGGCGGGGGTAAGAGCGATTAAGACCGTTGCGCAGACCGCTGTTGCGACTATCGGAACGGCTGCTGTACTGGGAGACGTCAATTGGATTATGGTATTATCCGCAGCGGTATTATCGGGGGTCTTGTCATTACTGACAAGCATTGCGGGATTGCCGGAACTGAAAGACGGTGCTTTTGATGAGTAAAATTGCAATTATAGTGGGACACGGAAAGAGCAAAACAGGCGGATATGACAGCGGCGCAGTAGCGAACGGCTTTCATGAATTTAAGTTGGCGAAAGAATGTGCCAAATATGCGCAGGAATATTTGAACGCAAACTACGATTGCCAAGCCGATTTATTTAACTATGCAGGGGATATCTATTTGAATGATAGAGTAGCGAAGTTTAAGGACAACACCTATACTTTGCTTGCCGAGATTCATTTAAATGCGGGTGGTGGAACAGGCACAGAAGTATATTATAGCCAAGCTTCCAAAGGCGCGTTGGGTCAAGCTGCGGCAGAGAAAATATCGGCACAAATCGCAAGCGAATTTTCCGTTCGCAACCGTGGAGCCAAAATAAAGCTCCGCAGCGACGGCAGGGATTATTTTGCGATTATCCGCGACACGAAGCCGCAAGCCGTACTGGTGGAGACGTTGTTTATCGATACCAATGATGTATACTTGATTGACACTGCAACCGAACAATCTAAGATGGGAAAGGCAATTGCTGTCGGGATTGCAAATGCCATGGGTTTAAAAGTAAAGGCTGTCACGCCGTCAAAACCGGCTGAAAACAAGCCGACAGATATTGAGACGTTAAATAACACTATTAAGAACTTAAACGCTAAGATTGCAACGCTTGAGGGCGATTACACGGCATTGCAGGTGAGCAAGGAAAAGCTGATTTCCGAAAACGAATTGATTAAAATTCGCAATGAAGAACTGGCGGACAAGTGCGACGAACAGCAGGAGAAGATCGTATCACTGAATACGCAAATCGAGGAATACAAGAAGCATGTATGTGTTGTCGGCGAGGATGGTATCACGGTGAGCCAAGCTTTGTCAGTGCTGGTCAGAGCAATCAAGCAGGCGTTTATAAAATGATTATAGCGGACGGGGAAACTCGTCCGCTTTTTGCTTTTGTGTGGTCCTTGCATTTCTAATATGATTATTATCCATAAATAAATATTTATTTTCATTTTGTCAATTAAATTATACAAAGCAACAAATATTTTTTATTTTGTTTTGTTGGTTTTAAATGTTTACTTTTAGCCTATTTTCGGTTATTATATTAGTAAACAACATATTACATAATATCGGTATACATTGAATAAAAATGATATAAATTTCAAATAATTGCTAATGTTAGTTGAAATTTATTATTTTTTATTTAGGCGTGATATGTTGTGAAATATTTTTTTAATAAAATTGATAATGACAGCCAAAAGGAGGAATCGGAGATGGCAGTGTTTACAAAACCTATTAACTTGTCTTTTGAATTAGACCCCAAAAAAGCCAAAGAGTTTTTTAAAAAATCAGATAAGCAAGCGATAAACAACGCCATTGATCGAGCTTCTAAGCATGAGACAAAACACAAAAAATGATTCATATCATAAAATAAAGTTCGGACATGATATAAATTTCAAAATGCGCGTTTTATCCCCTAATGACAAAGAGTTGTTAGGGGATTTTGATTGTGGCAACGAAGTTATTAACGACTTTGCTATAAATAAGTTAGCACAGCAATCAGATTACGTTACATATGTTTTTGAAGACACTGACATCAATCAAGTTATTGCATTTGCATCATTAGCATGTTCAAGCATTAAGTACGAATGCCAAAATATTGTCCAATCATTACCAGCTATTGAAATAAAATATTTTGCTATCAAAAAACAATTGCAAAAATTTAAATATGATGAGGATGATGATCATTTTTATTTTAGTGACATGATTCTTTCCAAAATAATATTAAAATGCAGGGAAATCAGCGAACAAATAGTAGGAGCTAATTACATCATACTATATTCTGTTCCTAACGCTGTTAAATTTTATACTCGCAATTTTTTTGAAGATTACAGCGAATATATGCTAAAAGATAATATTAGTTTTTTGGATGGCTGTAAGCCAATGTATATGCCGCTATAATTGCGATTCTACCCCTACAACCCGGAGGGGAATTTATTGTAGGAGTGGATGAGAGTTTTGTGGTGTTTCCTTACACGTTTTTTACACGAAAAATTGAAAAAACGATATTTTGACCACGATACGGAACAACAACAAATTGGCGAAAAATCGCGTATCTACGTGGTTTAAGCGTGCATTTAAAAATGAAGTAAAAAGTTGTAAAACGGCAAAAATAATTCGGAACGCCTCCACCGGAGCCGATAGTGGGATGTATAGGTCTTACAATGACTGACGGAAGCAACAACAGCTTCAGCAATTACACGAATGTTCAAACCTATGGCTTCGATGAGGGAATACAGGTCGGAGGAGAGCATGTAGTGTGTATCAACTGCGGCGCCGCAATAGGAAGATACGGCTTTACGTTCGGAAATTATGTGACGGATTGCGGCTCAAATCATCCGATAACGCTGATCAACTGTATGGATGAGCGCAATATAAATCTTCCTCTGTTCAATATGTGCGGTGACAGCGATGGAAAGGGAGGAAGGCTTCAGGGAAGACAAGAGGTCACATTGATAAGTTTCAATATGGAGAGAGTCGAAAGACAGACACCCGGAGGAAAGCTCGGAGATCTTATGAGAGAGGTCCATCCCGGAACGTGGTGCGGATCGATCGATTTTACCCTGCAACCGGCGTGGTGTTCGCTCAATGCGATCGATTTCAAACTTTGGGAAAGCGACGGCTCGGGAAAAAATATCAGAACAAGAAACAGTTGTCACAAAATGATCTGCACAACAGAGGAAAGACTCAGCTATTATCCTACACTCGGTCAGCAGATCTTTGATACGGATCTGAACAAAATGCTTATATGCATCGATCCCGACAGAAAAAAATGGGTCGATCTTATGGGTAATTCGGCTGAATAAAGCCGTTATCCTTGTTGCACAAGGACTCGGCACAGCTCAAAAAAGCGATCGGTAAGATTTCCTTTTCAAGTGGGGCTTACCGATCATTTGTTTAATGTAGCTTTTGCAAACGTAATCAATGAAATTTTGTGCCGCTCAAGCATATATCTTGCGCTCGTGCTTGTTGTTGTACCGCTTCGCGATCATCACGGAGAAAGGATATCCTTTTTGC
>CAZFQM010000183.1:2503-4052 GCA_964520995.1 uncultured Oscillospiraceae bacterium | reverse complement strand
AAAACATATTTCATTGAGTTTCTAAGCATATCCATGAAAAAAGCATAATTGATTTCGGTCCCGATTTTTATTGGCAGGCGACGGTCAACGGCATAAATATGCGGAAGCTTCGGCAGGTCTTTATCACCCATTCTCATGAGGACCACCTCAGTGTTCCCGAGTTGGGAACGCGAAACAGCGCATTTCCGCAGCCCGAAACAACGGTGACGCTCTACGGCTCGGAGCAGGTAATCGGATTTATTCGCCACATGATGTCGGAATATCTTCCTGCAAGCGTGAAAGACCGGATGTCGGTTTATCCCGGCTATCATTTTGAGGTGTTAACCCCCTTTACCGAGTATCATATAGACGGAATGCAGGTTGTTCCGATTCCTGCCGACCATCCGGGAACGGTGGAAGGGGAGCAGGGACTGAATTATCTGATTCGAGACCGTGAGGAAAAAAGGTTTTTGTATGCCTGTGATACCGGTTGGTATGCAGATGATGTGTGGGATTATCTGTATAAAAAGCAGCCCGCACTCGATTATCTGATTATCGAATGCACCTTCGGTACCTATCGCACTTGCGCCGAGGGAGAGCATCCGTACGGGCATCAGGATTATCCTACCCTGCTTGCCATGCTGGAGAAGTTCGAGCAGTGCGGCTGTATTACGAGAGAAACACCGATATATACCACTCATATCTGTCACCTTTCGACGGACGGATATGAAGAAATGCAGGATTATTTTGATTCACTGAATTGGAATATCTGTTCAGCATATGACGGAATGGGGTTATAATAGTTATGATGAATGTGCAGGTTTTAAATAACACATATACTTTTGATGAAACGACCAATACGGTATCTGTGACCCAGCCGAGCAAGGTGTGGAGTCCGCAGCCGGATTTTCGTCCCTATCTTGTGATTACGGTCGGGAAAGCAACTGAGACGATTACGCTCTACTTTGATGAGGCATTGAGCATAAAGACGGAGCAGTATCATACCGGCGTTGCGGACGGCATCTCGGCGGTTTATTCCGGCTGGATGGTCAACGGAAAACGGGTGTCGCTGAAAATCGGGACACTGACCTGGGTGCATAAGACCGGCGGAAGATTGTATTACGAGCTATTTCCGATCAATGAGGTTTCTACGATACATATCCTAGAGGCACATTGGCCGACTCCCTGGAAGTGGGAGAGAACCGACCGCAAAGCATATACGCTGTTTCCCTGCCTTTATGGGATGATGATTCCGAGTGATTGGGACCATGAGATCACCATGGTGGGGAACAACCGCTTTTGCACGACCTGGGGTAATATGGCTTGGTATGGGCAGATTGACCGCGGGAACGGTTATATGGCAGTGATTGATACGCCCTGGGATGCGAATTTTCACTACTATCATCCCGAAAAGGACAACCCCACCGAAATGCGGATGTATTGGGTGGAATCGCTTGGAAAGCTCAGCTATCGGCGGGTGCAACACGTTGAATTCTTCGAGGATTGCGATTATGTGACCCTCTGTAAGGCGTATCGCCGTTATATGCTGGAGCATAATGAGCTTGTCACC
>CAZFQM010000183.1:0-2493 GCA_964520995.1 uncultured Oscillospiraceae bacterium | reverse complement strand
TAGCCAATCCGAAGATACGGCATATGTGCGGTTCTCCGATTATTCACTCCTGGATTTATTATAACATCAAGCCGGAGGCGTATATTTATAACAAGGATGACCCGAATAAGAATTATCGTTTCGCCACCTTTGATCGTCGGGCGGATGCCATTCGCAGATTGGCGAAAAACGGCTTGAAAAAAGGCTATTTGCATCTGGACGGCTGGGGAAGAGACGGCTATGACCGCGAGCATCCCGATGTGTTGCCGCCCTGCGAAAAAGCGGGCGGACATCAGGCGATGAAGCGGTTGCAGGAGGTTTGCCGAGAAAGCAACGTGCTGTTTGCGCTTCATGACCAGTATCGGGATTATTATTATGATGCCGCAAGCTTTGATTTTGATAATGCGCAATTGCTGGCAAACGGAAAGCATCATTTTGAGTGCACCTGGAACGGCGGTGACCAGAGCATTTTGTGTAACGCACTGGCGCCCTATTATGTGGAACGGAATTATGATATGCTGCACGAGCTGGGAATTGACCCCGATGGTGTTTATCTGGACGTGTTATCGACGGTGGATTTGGATGAATGCGATAATCCCAAGCATCGGATTACCCGAAAGGAAAGCGCCGAGCACCGTCATCACTGCTTCAATCAGCTGGCGGCGCGCGGCATGGTAATCAGCAGTGCGAGTCCGGTAGATACCTTTGCCAAGGATATTGTGCTCTGCCATCATTTTTCGGTCGTGCAGGAATATTTTTCAAAAGGAATCGGGGTGCAGGTACCGCTGTTTAATCTGGTGTTCCATGATTGCCTGATTGTGCCGTGGCCGACCCATTACGATGATGACCCCGAAATTATTATGCAATTTCGGTATCAGTTTGCTCTGCTTAACGGCGGTCCTGCTTATTTGGAGATTGACGCGGATGAAGAGCAGATAAAAACGATTGACGTGGTTTCCAAGCTGCATGAGAAGGTGATGTACAGCGAAATGGTGTCCCACGAATTCCTGGATGACAACTATGCGAAGCAGCGCACCGTTTTTGATAACGGCATTTCGGTGACGGTTGATTTTGATTCGGGTGAATACACCATTGAGGAATAGTATCGGCTTTCTGCGACTTTTTTGTATGTGAGGCGAATCGTATGAAAAGATTTTTATTGCTTTTATTGACACTTTTGTTTTGCTTGAGCGCCTTTGGCTGTGCAAAGCAGCCGCAGCCCTCCGAGTCGGAGCTTGTTGCTTCCTCGGAGTCGGGAGAAGAAGCTTCTGCTCCCGAGGTGTCCAATACCGACAGCGCTTTGTCGTCGGAGAGTGCACCAAGCTCCTCCGTCGATAACGCCTCGACAGCTTCGACAGAAATCGCTTCGAAAAACGAAGTAACGACCTCCAAGGAAAATTCGTCCGTTGACTACGCTTCGCTTGCCGTGTCGAACAAGACATTCTCCCCGTCTACGCAGGGAATAGAGCCTTTGCTGGCAAAGAACCCCTCCCGCGGTTGGCGTACCCATACCTATTGGTATGTAGATTGGGCATTGAATCCCCAAAAGCTGTTGGAGGTCAGTGCGCAGTACGGAAAGCGCTGGGAAAATCGGTATCAATATTGGGAGAACCAGTACAGCCATTTCTTTAACACCGGAGATGACTACACGGCGACCGCCTTTACCTATATCTATTTGACGGGATATGAGAACACCATGGAGCTTCCGCAGGAGGCGCTGGATTGTATCGAGGAGTTTTTTGACTTTGTCCGTAAAAAGAAATTTACGATGCTGTTGGACTTTTGCTACTGTGATAACGCCACTCAGCTGGGAACCTGTGCAAATGAGGGCGTGATGATCGAGCATATGCGCCAGCTGGCTCCGATTGTAAAACGCAACTCGGATGTGGTTCACTGCATAAAAGCGGGATTTGTGGGTGCTTACGGGGAGTGGGCGTATCAGGAGCCCGCGGTGAATTACGCCAATGTCACCAAGGGAATCATGAAGTTTTTCTGTGAGCCGACCGGCTTGCAATATTTGTCACGCTTGCCGTTGTATAAGAACAGCATCGGCAAGGATAATAAATATTACTCTCAAATCGGCTTTTCCAACGATGCGATTTACGGCGAGCAATCGCGAAACGGCTGGCATTCGGGAGATTTCCAATACGGCACCGATGCCTGGGAGCAGGTCAGCCGAGAGGGCGCTTTTGCGCCGAATGACGGCGAGATGTGTACGAACTATCAGATGCTCCGTTATTACAATGCGGAAACCGGCGGAACGGGTATCGTGCCCTATGGCATTGATGTTATTGCCGAGGCGGCGCACCATTGGTTCTGCACCATGAGCATCTGGCATGGAAACCATGATTACAATCCCTCTTTGGATTCTCTGCGCATAATGGACACCTGGAAACAGCAGCAGGTGACACCGCAGCTGCTGGAGGAGCGAAAGATTGTTTACGACCCATCCTGGTTTAAGGATAAAAAAGGAAAGACGATTACCCGTAATTGCTTTGAATTTTTGCGGGATCA
>CAZFQM010000182.1:0-4110 GCA_964520995.1 uncultured Oscillospiraceae bacterium | reverse complement strand
TGTTATGAAATTACCGCAGTTTACCATAGATGAGGTCATTAAAAGAGGCTTGGAGGAGGACATCAATTATATTGATGTCACCACCGATTATTTGATTCCCGAGGAGCAGCTCTCGACCGCTCGCTTTGTCGCCAAGGATGATGGCGTGCTTGCGGGAATCGAGGTTGCCATGCGGGTGTTTGCCTTGCTTGATGACACGGTTACCTTTGAGCTGTTCAAAAGAGACGGCGACAAGGTTGCAAAGGGAGATATCATCCTGACCATGAAAGGACATACCATTTCATTGTTGAAAGGAGAGCGCACCGCCTTGAATTTGGTGCAGCATATGTCCGGAATCGCGACGGCAACCAATCGCTGCGCAGAGCTTGTTAAGGGGACGAAGGCTTCGATTGCCGATACCCGTAAGACCCTGCCGGGCTTGCGTGCGTTGCAGAAATATGCCGTGGTGGCAGGCGGCGGAAAGAATCATCGCTATAATTTAAGTGATGCGGCAATGCTGAAGGACAATCACATTGACGCCTACGGTTCTTTGACCAATGCAGTGAATGCGTTGCGTGCCAAGGCAGGGCATATGGTCAAAATTGAGGTAGAAACCCGCACGCTGGAGGAGCTGGAGGAGGCTCTCGCAGTGGGCGTAGATGTGATTATGCTGGACAATATGGATTGTGCGACGATGGCGGAGGCGGTAAGACGCACCGACGGCCGTGCCAAGCTGGAGGCTTCCGGGAATATCACCTTGGACAATATCGCCGAGGTTGCAAAGACCGGAGTCGATATTATTTCCTTGGGAGCATTGACCCATTCGGTAGCCTGCTTCGATATCTCAATGAAAATCGACAAATAATAAAAGCAGATAAAAACAGAGTCGACATTTTTGTCGACTCTGTTTTTATGATAACTTTCCTTATTTTTCTAGCTTACAGCTGATTTCCCCCGAATTTAAGCTGCGAATTTCGCCGCTGTCCATTCGTACTACAAGGCAGGCGCGGTCGTCGATGTCCAGCGCCATTCCCGATTCGGTGCGGTCTCCCTGCAAAACGGTGACCCTTTGACCGATGACGTTGGAACGCTTTCGATATTCGTCCATAAAGTTTGCGGGAGATAGGCAAAGCAATCTCTGCTCCAATCGGTTCAGGATTTCCGCAATCAACCGATTTCGTTGCGGCTTATCTGCGCCTGCGATTCCGCCTGCAATGCTTTTCAGCTCGGCAGGTAGTCCCTCTGCGGAGATATTGATGCCGATTCCGACAATGACATATTCCATTGTTCGGCTTCCCCGCTCAACGGCACCCTCTGACAGAATACCGCAAGCCTTCTTCCCGTTCACAAACAGATCGTTTACCCATTTTATTTTCACTTCGCAGGTGGTTACCACTTCAATCGCTTCGGCAACGCAAACCGCGGTGGCGGCGGTGATCAGCGCCGCCGTTTCGATTTCATACTTCGGACGAAGCAGAACGCTCATATAGACACCCTGCTCCTTCGGAGAACAAAATTGTCTGCCGAATCTTCCGCGCCCGGCGGTTTGCTCTTCTGCGATGACCACTAAGCCCTCCGACTCTCGGTTTTGTGCGGCGATTTTGACATCATTGTTGGTGGAATCGGTGACCTTTAAGCAGACGATTCGATTGCCGAGTATATCGGTGGTCAGATGACGACGAATGCCCTCGACGGAAACAACGTCATCAGTCTCTGCCGTCCCTTGCTCCGCATTCACTGCGGTGTGGCTGCCTTTCTGCGATGATGTTGATATTGATAAATTCTTTTCTTCCAAGATAATATTCTCCTATTCGGATATTCATCGGTCGGTTGTTCGGTTACTATTATAATGAATTTTTATTTTAGTTGCAACTATTGAAAAAAATTTGATTTTGTACTATTATATATAAGTGGAGATTTATCCTTTGCTCCGAATATTTTCCGCGGAACGCCGAATAATATTTTTTGATGAGATGTTACGGTGATTGGCGGGAAGGGGCAGGATAAGATGAAACGGAAAAAATTGCAGGAGAAACGGCAATTAAGCCTTAACGAGGACGAGCGGACAGAGAAAAGTGAGGAAGTAAGCCGGATGCAGGCGCAGCTCCTTGAAATGGGTGCTGTTACGGCGAATGGACGGCATTTGATTCATTGCCTTACGATAATCGGACAGGTTGAGGGGCATTACATTCTCCCTCCCCAGAATAAGACTACCAAATATGAGCACGTGATTCCGCAGCTGGTTGCCATTGAAGAGGACGAGAACATCAAGGGTCTGGTGATTATCTTAAACACTGTCGGCGGCGATGTGGAGGCGGGACTTGCGATTTCGGAATTGATTGCGGGGATGAAAAAGCCGACAGTCTCTTTGGTGCTCGGCGGCGGGCATTCGATCGGCGTTCCGCTTGCGGTCAGTGCAAAGTGCTCCTTTATTGTGCCGTCGGCAACGATGACAATCCACCCGGTCAGGATGAGCGGCTTGGTGCTGGGTGTGCCGCAAACCCTTTCCTATTTTGATAAAATGCAGGATCGCATCGTGCGATTCGTGACCGACAATTCCGAAATTACGGCGGAACGCTTTCGACAGCTGATGATGACCACGGGAGAGTTAGTGATGGATGTCGGCACGGTCTTGGACGGAGAAGCTGCGGTGGAAGAGGGCTTGATTGACCGCTTGGGTGGTTTATCCGATGCCATTACCTGCTTGTACGAAATGATAGACAGGCAGGAAGCGACATCGTCGGACGAGGATGCTTGCAAAGAGAATGCGGACGACGGAAAGGCGGGAACACAGAATGGTTCTTCATACCATTGTTGATATCAATGAGGTGATGTCGGAGGGGAGTGAACGGTCGATTGAATATTATCGGGCGAAAAGCGGCTGTATTTTCGGATACAGTAAGCGAGCCGACGGTCATTATTTGGAACGGGTCATCAGCACCGATTTAAGAGATTATTTAAACAGTTCGTATAAAATAGGAGAAACAATACAAAACAACCGAGTGCTGTAGCGTATCGCTGTGGCACGGTACATATTGGAGGAATCTATCATGTCAATTTTTGATGCGATCTTTCAGGCGATTGTGCAGGGACTGACCGAGTTTTTACCGGTATCCAGCTCCGGGCACCTGTCTGTGATCCAACATTTTACGGGAAACAGCGGTGAGGGCGCGCTGATGTTCTCGGCGATTCTGCACCTGGGAACATTGGTTGCGGTTTTCATTGCCTTTTGGGATACGATTTGGGCGTTGATCAAAGAGTTTTTCATCATGCTGAAGGATATTTTTACCGGGAAGTTCAAATGGAGTACCATGAACGGAGAACGGCGGATGATCATCATGTTGGTCATTTCATTGCTGATGCTGATTCCGTTTTATCTGTTCAAGGACTTTTTCACCGGTGTTGCGGAGGATTCCGGCATTTTGTTGGAGGGCTTTTGCTTCCTTTATACTGCCGTGATTCTATACCTTTCCGACCGTTGCGTGAAAGGGAAAAAGGAGCCGAAGGACATTACCGTGAAAAATGCGGTTACGGTCGGCGCTTTTCAGGGAGTGGCACTGCTTCCCGGTGTTTCCCGTTCCGGCTCTACGATTTGCAGCGGCTTGTTCTGCGGCTTTTCCAGGGATACGGCGGTTCGCTATTCTTTTATTTTGGGAATACCGGCAATACTGGGCGGCTGTCTGCTGGAAATCAAGGATGCGGTGGCTGCCGATATAAAAATTGAGATTGTCCCCTATATCATCGGATTTGCGGTGGCGGCAATCGTCGGCATTTTTGCCATTAAAATGGTGTCATGGCTGATAAAGTCCGAAAAATTCCGTATCTTTGCATATTATACCTTTGTGTTGGGTATCGTTGTTATCGGAGTCGGTATTTTTGAATTGGTAGTAGGGCAGAATATTGTTTCTTATTTTGCAAAATAGGAAGTGCTTCGTCGGTTGGAAAGCGGGAAATCGCACCGAACGGAATTTTTACATAAAGGAGTATGCGAAAGAGGATGGCAGGAAAAAAAGCAACAACAAAATCGAAAAGCAAAACCGTTAAAAGCAGCCAAAAAGCCGCTCAAGCCGACGATAACAGAAGCAAGCGTCAGTTTTGGGCGATTATCGGGTTTGTATCGGGATTGTTAAT
>CAZFQM010000181.1:0-4134 GCA_964520995.1 uncultured Oscillospiraceae bacterium | reverse complement strand
GACCGAAGAAAAAGACATCGAGCTGCTTGCAAAAACACAAGGCAAGACCGTTGAGGATATTAAAGCAATCATTGCTTCCCTGCATGAGTTTAACCCGATGATGGGTCACCGTGGATGCCGTTTGGCAGTCACCTACCCCGAAATCGCTGCGATGCAGACCAAAGCAGTTATCAAGGCTGCTTTGAACGTGAAAAAAGCTCATCCGGATTGGAATATCGTTCCGGAAATCATGATTCCGTTAGTCGGAGAAATTAAAGAGCTTGCTTATGTTAAGAGCGTTGTTGTTAAGAACGCTGACGAAGTAATTGCCGAAAGCGGTGTAGAGCTGACCTACAAGGTCGGTACCATGATCGAAATCCCGCGTGCTGCTTTGACCGCTGATGAGATCGCAAAAGAGGCTGAGTTCTTTAGCTTCGGTACCAACGATTTGACCCAGATGACCTTCGGCTTCAGCCGTGATGATGCAGGCAAATTCTTGGGCGCATATTATGACAAGAAAATCTACGAGAACGATCCGTTCGCTAAATTGGATCAGGTCGGCGTAGGTAAGCTGGTAAAAATGGCTGCCGATCTCGGAAAACAGACTCGCCCCGACATCAAGCTCGGTATCTGCGGTGAGCATGGCGGAGATCCGTCCACTGTTGAGTTCTGCCACAGAACCGGTTTGAACTATGTTTCTTGTTCTCCGTTCCGTGTTCCGATTGCTCGTCTGGCTGCTGCACAGGCTGCAATTAAAGACAGCAACAACTAAGCAAAAGTCCGATAATATCAAGGGCTTTCAGGCTCTTAATTGCTGATTGCTATTTTGTGAGAAGGCGTATCATCTTAAAAGGTGGTACGCCTTCTTTTTTGGCTACTTTTAAGATGTGCAAAATCCGGGCGTGTTGCATAACTTTCTATCTTCGGAGTGATTGCCAAAAGCAAGAAAGAAGTGGTTTGAACAGATTGACCGCGGTTTTATTCGATGGGATTTTTGTAAAACTCTTTTTATTTGAAACAAAATGTGGTATCATAAAACCAAGGAGATGAATGCGATGAATACCTTTCTTTTTGATTTTGACGGCACTCTGGTTGACTCCATGCCGACATATGTATCTGCCATGCTTAAAATATTAGAGGAAAACAATATTTCATACGATGGTGACATTATAAAAACCATCACTCCACTCGGTATTAACGGCACAGCGGACTATTACATAAACACACTTGGAATTCCCAAAACAAAAGAAGAACTGCTCAACTCAATGAAAGACTTTATGCTCAACGCTTATTATCATACGATTCCCGCAAAAGAAAATGTGATATCCGTTTTAAATGAGCTTAAAAAGAGAGGCAACAGCTTAAATGTATTAACTGCCAGCCCTCATATCACATTAGATGCTTGTCTGAAAAGGCTGGGAATTTTTGATTTATTCGACAATGTGTGGTCCTGTGATGATTTTCACACAACAAAAGCAGACCCCGAAATTTATCGCCTGACGGCAAAGCGGCTGAATAAAAACGTAGCTGAGATTTGGTTTTTTGATGACAATTTAAACGCCGATAAAACTGCTAAAGCGACCGGTATGCGGGTTTGCGGCGTTTATGATGCCTCCTCTGCAGACTACATTGAGGAAATGAAAAAAGCGACAGATTATTACATATATAACTTTTCAGAGTTACTCTCTTTTCGTTTGGATTCGGTACTTGATTAACCGGAATAAATTTGATATAATGGTTATTGTCTGATGAAAATAAGAAAAGTTACAAGCTCGAACTTCAGCTGACAAAAATATGATTTGAAAGAGTTGATTTGAAGTGCCGATCCGGATTCCGGTGACCCTACCCGCTACCGCTACGTTAGAAAGTGAAAATATATTTGTTATGGACGAGCAGCGTGCCTCTCATCAGGATATTCGTCCGTTGAAAATTGTGTTATTGAACCTAATGCCGAAGAAAATCGAGACGGAAACCCAGATTCTACGTCTGTTAAGTAATACACCTTTACAGGTGGATGTAGAGCTTTTGCAGGCGGCTACCCATGTTTCCAAGAATACTCCCGAGGAGCATTTAATCACTTTTTATAAAACCTTTTCGGATATCAAAGAGCAAAAGTTTGACGGTATGATCATCACCGGTGCGCCGATTGAATTGATGAATTATCAGGATGTCGATTACTGGCAGGAGCTTTGCGAAATTATGGAATGGACCAAAACCAATGTCTTTTCCACCCTCCACATCTGCTGGGGAGCGCAAGCCGGCCTATACTATCATTACGGCATCCCGAAATATCCGCTGAATGAAAAGATGTTCGGTGTTTTTCCGCACAAGGTGTTACAGCATCATCATCAGCTGTTACGCGGCTTTGACGATGTTTTTTATGTTCCGCATTCCCGACATACCGAGGTGCGGAAAGAGGATATTTTGCAATGCGAACAGCTCGAAATATTAACCGATTCGGAAATCTCGGGAGTACACATTGTAGCCTCCAAGGATGGCAGACAATTTTTTGTTACCGGACATTCCGAATATGATTTGTACACTCTGGCGAATGAATATTACAGAGACGTCAAGAAAAAGCTGAAAATACAGCTTCCCTACCACTATTTCCCGGATGACAATCCCGAAAAATTGCCGAGCTTCATCTGGAGAAGTCACGCTAATCTGCTCTTCTCGAACTGGTTGAACTATTTCGTATACCAGCAAACGCCTTACAATCTGGAAACGCTGTAACGCTTCCGAAACACCAATGATAAAACCGCTTGAGCATTTCTCAAGCGGTTTTTTAGTCTTTTATGCAGGCAATAAAAAGACAAATACTGATGAGTAATAGAGAAAAGTGTCGGTCATGAAACAAAAAGAGGTAGACTCCTATCCCAAAAAGCGGAATCAGTACCAAAAACGATATGATTTTCCCGAGGATATATGCCTTTCGAATCCCGAAAAGCTTTTCATTGAAAAGCTTTAAAATCATTCCGCCATCCAAGCCTTGAATCGGCAACAGATTAAAAACGCCTAAAATCAGATGGCTGACCGCAAAGAGACTCACCTTGTTTATCGTCTGCAAGCTATAGGATAAAATCAAAAACACCGCAAAATTCGTACCGCTTCCCATCAGCAATTGAAAGATTTCTTTGCCGAGGGTTACTGTTCGGTCGGAACGCACCATTTTAATACCGGTTATTTCAAACGACAATTCCTCCGGCAAATCTCCCGTTGCAATAAAAGCAATCAGATGTCCCAGCTCATGAAGCAGTGCCGCTGAAAATCCCCACAGCAATATACCGCTTCGGTCAATCAAGCAAAATATCGTCAGCATCCAGAAAAACAAAAAGCGGAAACGAATTTTTACTCCTTTTATGACAAGCTCCATTCGGTTTCCTTTCTCCCCTGCTCCGATTGAAAATTCATAATCCAAGTCGGGTCAAATGCAACGCCGTTCTTCTCCATTTGAAAGTGAAGATGATTTCCGGTAGACATTCCTGTACTGCCAACCTCGGCAATTATTTCTCCCTCTCTGACCCGTGTACCCTCCTTGACAAGAATGCTGCTGCAATGCATATATTTGCTTTGCAGCCCGTTTCCGTGCGATAAGACGATATATTTCCCTGCTGAGGAATTTTCTTCGACCTTGGTTACTGTTCCGCTGATTGCGGCTGAAATCGGAGTCTGATATGCCGCGACGATATCAATGCCTTTATGAAAATCCAAATTTCCGTTAATCGGATGGTAGCGATAACCAAAGCCCGAGCTTATTTCTCCGTAAACCGGTACGGTCATGGTAGAGGTATATATAAACGGCGCAAAGGTTGCATTATCGGGCGGCGACATGATTTTGTTGTACGGACCAAACGGATTCGGCTCCCCTCCTGCGGCGCTTTTCGATTTGTCATCGCCTTTCGAGTCGACAAAGGTCTCGCTTACCTTGCTCCAAGCCGATATCAAATCCTGCCACCAATCAACCTCACTTGCCATGACCTGCCGATATTGCAGATAAAGGCAGCTGACCTGCGGCATGATAAACAGGTTGGCTGTCAGCAAAAAAATTGCCGACAGTATCGTCAAAGCCGATTGAAAGAAAAGCGTTTCTCCGAGGACACTCTTCTTCTGCGACCGATTGCCGCTTTTACGATTGTGAAAATTGAATTCCTCCAT
>CAZFQM010000180.1:0-4151 GCA_964520995.1 uncultured Oscillospiraceae bacterium | reverse complement strand
ATAAGCGTTCAGCTTTGAAGCATATTACATACACACAATAACAAAACGGCTTGTCACTTTTTCAAGTAAGACAAGCCGTTTTTTATATCGGTTATTTTCTCAATCGCAACATATTGTCGGCAAAGCGTCGCTTTTTCTGCGCTTACAACAGCGACAGTTGCTCGCCTGCATCCTCTTCTCGCAGCTTAATGCCTGCCGATGGCAGATTCTTGGTGCGGTAGCGATGCGGATTGGCAAGCATATTCTCATCAAACAAAACGACCGATTCCAGGAAATGATTCTTTTTCAAGGTCATGACCGCAACTCCCTGGGTATCTCGGGTCGATTTCGGCGCAATCATCGCCGTATTGAACAGCAGCTTCTTCTGAGCCGATGAGGTCAGCAGATACTCGCTGTCCTCCGCTACGGCAAACAACGCCACCAGCGGAGCTTTATCGGAATAAGCATTGGCAAGCTTCTTCCGCTTTGTTTTGGTCTCGTAGGATTTCAGCGGCACCTTGCCCACCTTGCCGTTCAAGAAGAAAAAGAGCACCGTTTCGCTGTAATCCTTGGTTGCAACCATTGCAAACAGCTTTTCGTCTTCATCGAAGCCGAGCTTGGCGGGAATATAATCGCCCATAACGCTTGCCTTGGTGTCCTCAAACTCCGCCGCATTGGACTTATACACCTGGCACTTATCGGTAAAGAACAACAGCTCGATATTATTGCCGGTTTCCAGGTGAGTGACGATTTCATCCCCCTCTTTCAGCTTTTGTACGCTGCTCATGCGGAGAGATTGCGGTGTAATCTTTTTGAAATACCCCTCTGCGGTAAGGAAGAGATTGACCGGATAGTCCGCAACCTCCTCGACCTCCTCCTCTTCCTCGATGTCCTCGGGATAGGTCAGCAGGGTCTTACGGGGCTTGCCGAATTTTTTGGAGACCTGCTCCAGCTCCTCGATAATAATTTTATGGATGCGCTTTTTGTCTCGCAGGATTTCCTCCATCTCGTCAATTGCCTTTTCCAGCTCGTCGGTCTCCTGCAACCGCTTCAGGATATACTCCTTGTTCAGATAACGCAGCTTGATTTCGGCAACATAATCCGCCTGGGTTTCGTCGATTCCGAAGCCGATCATCAGGTTCGGAATAACCTCCGCCTCCTCCTCGGTTTCACGAATGATTTGAATCGCCTTGTCAATATCCAGCAAAATCATGCCGAGTCCCTTTAAGAGATGCAGCTTGTCCTTTTTCTTCTGCAAATCAAACAAGGTGCGCCGTCTGACACATTCGTAGCGGAACGCCGCCCATTCCTCGATGATTTGATAAACACCCATGACCTGCGGAGAGCCGCCGACCAGAATATTGAAGTTGCAGGAATAGCTGTCCTCCAGCGGGGTCATCTTGTACAGCTTGGTCATCAGCTTGTCGGCATCAATGCCGCGCTTGAGGTCGATTGCCAGCTTTAAGCCGGACAGATCGGTTTCGTCACGGACGTCGCTGATCTCCCGAATCTTCGCCGCCTTGATCAGCTCCCCGAGCTTATCAATGATTGCTTCCACCGTCGTGGTAGGCGGAATTTCGGTAATTTCAATGCAGTTTTGCTCCTTGTCGTAGCTGTAGCGGGCACGAATTTTTATCGAGCCGCGACCGGTACGATATATTTTTTCCAGCTCATCGGCATTGTAAATCATCAAGCCGCCGCCCGGGAAATCCGGACCCTTTAGGGTGTCTGCCACATTGTGCTCCTTGTTTTTCAGCAGTGCAATGGTGGTATCGCAGACTTCCTTTAGGTTAAACGGGCAGATAGCGCTTGCCATCGAGACCGCAATGCCGACATTGGCGTTGACCAAAACCGACGGATAGGTCACCGGCAGCAACACCGGCTCGGTAGTGGTGTTGTCATAGTTCGGGATAAAATCAACGGTGTCCTTGTCGATATCTCGAAACAATTCACCGCAGATTGCATCGAGCTTTACCTCGGTGTAACGGGAGGCGGCGTATGCCATATCGCGGGAGTACGCCTTGCCGAAGTTTCCCTTGCTGTCAACATATGGGTGAAGCAGTGCCTCACAGCCGCGGGAAAGCCGCACCATTGTTTCGTAGATTGCACCCTCACCGTGCGGATTTAATCGCATCGTCTGCCCGACCACATTGGCTGACTTGGTGCGGGCACCGGTAAGCAGACCCATTTTATACATGGTATACAGCAGCTTTCGATGAGAGGGCTTAAAGCCGTCTATCTCAGGCAACGCACGGGAGATAATCACGCTCATTGCATAGGGAAGATAGTTGGTTTCCAGCGTGGTGGTAATCGGCTGCTCGAGCACGATTCCCGCTCCCTCGATTTGAGCGTTTACATTTACCTTCTTTTCGGAAGGCATTTTCTTTTTTGCCATATCGGTTATCATTCCTCATATTTATCATTATTATTGTCTCTGTCGCAATACCGCAGCGCTGTCCGCGGTACCGCTTCCGTTTAGGAAATATCCGCCAAATCCAGATAAAGATGTCCGTATTCCGAAATGTAGTCTTTTCTGCCCTGTAGGTCATCCCCCAGCAGCAGGTCAAACACCTGCGCGGTCTTTTCCGCCTCCTCGGGAGAAACCTTGATTAAGCGACGAGTCTCGGGATTCATGGTAGTAAGCCACATCATGTCCGGCTCGTTTTCACCTAATCCCTTAGAGCGCTGGAGGGTAAATTTCTTCCCCTCGATTTCGGACAAGATACGATCCTTTTCCTGCTCGTTATAGGCAAAATAGGTCTTATCCTTGGTTTCAATCTCAAACAAGGGCGACTCCGCAATGTAAACGAAGCCCTTTTCAATCAAGGTCGGCATCAACCGATAGATCATCGCCAGAATCAGAGTGCGAATCTGGAAGCCGTCTACGTCGGCATCGGTACAGATTACAATCTTGTTCCAGCGCAGATTGTCCAAATCAAAAGAGGACAGGTCCTTATTCGCCTTAGAGCTGACCTCGACCCCACAGCCCAGCACCTTGATGATGTCGGTGATGATATCGCTTTTGAAGATTTTATTGTAGTCCGCTTTCAGACAATTGAGTATCTTGCCCCGCACCGGAATAATCGCCTGAAACTCAGAATCCCGTCCCAGCTTGCAGGCGCCCAGAGCCGAATCTCCCTCCACGATATAAATCTCGCGGCGGGAAATATCCTTGGTTCGGCAATCGACGAACTTCTGCACCCGATTGGTGATATCAATGCTCCCCGCCAGCTTTTTCTTGAGGTTCAACCGCGTTTTTTCGGCATTTTCGCGGCTGCGCTTGTTGATCATCACCTGCTCGGCGATACGATTGGCATCATCGGGATTTTCCAGGAAGAATACCTCCAGCTGATGCTTTAAAAATTCGGTCATCGCCTCATAGATAAACTTGTTGTTAATTGCCTTTTTGGTTTGGTTTTCATAGGAGGTCTGGGTGGAAAAGGAGGAGGAAACCAGCACCAAGCAATCCTCAACGTCGGTGAAGTTGATTTTGCTTTCGTTTTTCAGATATTTTCCGTTCTGCTTCAGATAGCTGTCAATTTGGGAAACAAAGGCCTGGCGAACCGCCTTATCCGGTGCACCGCCGTACTCCAAAAAGCTGGAGTTGTGATAATATTCCGTCATTTTGATACGGTTGGAAAACGCAACGGCAACCGAGAGCTTGACCTTGTATTCGGGCTTGTCCTCGCGGTCCTTGCCTCGCCGCTCCGCCTGCCAGAACTGTACCTGGGTCAGTGCCTCCTCTTCCCCGAGAATTTCCTTTACATAATCGGTAATTCCCTCCGGATAGAGGTACTCCTTGGTTTCAAAGCCGTCCTCGGTTTGATTCCGAAATTCAAAAACCAAGCCGCTGTTGACCACCGCCTGCTTTTTCAAGGTATCCTCAAAAAACTCCACGGGAATATCAATATCGGTAAACACCTCCAGATCCGGCTTCCAACGCTGGATGCTTCCGGTCTCTTTCCGCTTGGTCGGCTCTTTTTTCAAGCCGCCGATATTTTCTCCCTTTTCAAAATGGAGGGAATAAGCATATCCATCCCGATACACCGTGACATCCATATATTCGGAGGAATACTGGGTCGCGCAGGAGCCAAGTCCGTTCAAGCCGAGCGAATATTCGTAGTTTTCCCCCTCGTTGTTGTTGTATTTTCCGCCGGCATACAGCTCGCAAA
>CAZFQM010000179.1:0-4156 GCA_964520995.1 uncultured Oscillospiraceae bacterium | reverse complement strand
ATTGGGAAATACCTATGGCCTGATTGGAGCCTTGCTGCATATTATCAGTCACGCATTTATGAAAGCGGGATTGTTTTATACCTCGGGTGCGTTAAAGTATAAATTCGGTATCAGTAATACGACATCACTCGGACAGATTTATCGGGAAATGCCGATGACAGCAGCAACGATGACCGTTTGTGCCTTGTCTATGATCGGTTTGCCGCCGTTTGCGGGCTTTTTCAGCAAATGGTATTTGGCAATCGGTGCGATACAGGAGAGGCAGTACTTGTTTGTTGCAGCCTTGATACTAAGCAGTCTTTTAAGTGCAATTTATTTCTTTAGAATTTTGGAACATTTATTCATGGACAGAAAAAAACCGCTGCGGAATCATTATCAGAAAGCGGAGCTCCCATGGCAAATGCTGATTCCGATTATTTGTACGGGAAGTGCGATTGTACTGCTCGGCTTATTTCATGTCGGAATTGTTAACGGCTTATTTTTGCCGCAATTATCGGAGGTGCTGTTATGACGATAGAAAGCTTGAAGCCTGCGGCAGCGATAGGAATTTGTCTTTTTGCAGCTTGCATAATTCTGTTATTCGGAAACAGAATTCACCGCAATTTCAGAGAAGCAATTACCATCGCAGCGGCGGCAGCAGCAACAGGAATAATCTTTTCAATGGTACCCGAGGTGCTTTTGGGAAATGCTTATGAAACTCGGCTTTGGGAGATTGCAGCAGGAGTGACATTGGCTTTTCGAACGGATGCGGCCGGGATGATTTTTGCGTGCATTGCAAGCTTCCTATGGATTTTGACTTCATTTTACTCAATCGGGTACATGCGTGAGCATCACGAGGAAAATCAAAGCGGATATTTTGCGGCATTTGCGGTTTGTGTTGCTTCTGCCATAGGAATTGCGTTGGCAGCGAACCTGATAAGCTTCTTTATTTTCTATGAAATGCTGACAGTTGCAACCTACCCCTTGGTTGTACACTATCGTGATGATGCAGCGAAACGTTCGGGACGAAAGTATTTGGCATATACCTTAATCAGCGGACAGCTCTTCTTTGCGGCAATCTGTGCGGTGTATGTGCTCTGCGGAAGCGGAGATTTTACGGCAGGCGGTTTTCTGACGGAGGCTGCAGGTGAACGCTTGCCGTCGGACGGACTGCAGTGTCTGCTGTTTCTTGCGATGATTGTGGGCGGTGCGGTGAAAGCCGGTGTGATGCCGCTGCATAGCTGGTTGCCGTCTGCAATGGTAGCACCGACACCTGTCAGTGCATTGCTGCATGCGGTTGCGGTTGTAAAAGCAGGTGCATTTTGTGTTCTGCGTATTGTTTGTTATGTCTTCGGACCGGAGGCGGCAATTTCATGCGGCGGTGCAAAAATATTGGCATGGGCGGCAGCTGTAACGATTATTTTATCCTCGCTTGCAGCCCTGCGAATGGATAATTTGAAGGCAAGGCTGGCTTTTTCCACGGTAGGACAGCTTTCCTATATTGTGATGGGAATTTGTGTAGGGGCACAGGCGAGCATTGCGGGTGCATTGTTTCATATGGCAGCACATGCTTTTCTGAAAATAACATTATTCATGTGTGCAGGTGCAATTTTTGTAACGACCGGGCTTTCGGAAATCGGAACAATGCGTGGTCTGTCAAAGCGTATGCCGATTACAACGGTTTGTTTTACGCTTGCATCGCTTGGAATTGCAGGCTTACCGTTGATGGCCGGATTTATAAGTAAGTTTAATCTGATACGCGGTATTTTGGATATGGGACAGCCGTTCTTTGCGGTGGTTTTGGTTGCGGCGGCATTGTTGGCACTAAGCTATCTGATGCCTGTGGTGCAGATTTTCCTTTCGAGGGGAGAGGGCAAAGACGGAATGCCGACGCTTCCGGAAAAGGACGCACATGGACATGCATATTCGATTAAAGGAGATGCAGTGCTTACGATGCGAATTCCTTTGATGTTGACGACAGCTGTAGCGGTGCTGCTAGGCTGTGTGCCGAATGTGGCAGTTCATTTATATGATTTGGCACAGATGGCGGCAAGTATGATTTGCACAGGAGGTGGTTTTATTGCAGGATAAAAAAAGGGTTTACGTTTTTATTGGAATGATACTTGCGGTGACCTTTCTTGCAGAAATTCTTTTGGCACATCCGCATCACCATAGGCTTTGGAATGTGATGCCGGGTGCGGATATTCTCCTGGGATTTGTCGGTGCATGGCTTCTTATCTTGATAGGTAAGGGAGTTATGAATCGATTACTGCGTAGGCCGGAAGGATATTATACTTCTGATGACAGTGAAGACAGGGAGGATATGAAATGACTGATATGCTTCACCCGGGACTCCTGTTGTTGATGGGAGCAGTACTGATGGCGGTGCTGCCAAACAAATTTACTCGTTTCCTCATGCCGGCAGCTGCAATCCTTGCCTTACTTTCGGTGCTGACAATGACAGCGGAAAGCAAAATAGTTTTGGATATTATGCCGACACTGAGCTTGCAGCTTATGAAGACAGACAGACTGTCAATGGCTTTCACCCTTATTTTCACAGTAGGTGCTGTGCTTGCCGGAATCTACAATTGCAGCACGAAAAATCGCTTTGAAGCAGCAGCGGAAACCGCTTATGCAGGCAGTGCCATCGGTGTGGTGCTTGCCGGAGATTGGATCAGTATGATTGTGTTTTGGGAGCTGATGGCAATTGCATCTTGGCTTGTGGTGATTTCCGCAAGAACAAAGGCAGCAACTAAAGCGGGTTTCCGATATTTACTGATTCATATGCTTGGCGGCAATCTTCTGCTTGTTGGTATCGTGATGAAAATTGCGGAAGGCAGCTTCGATGTGACATGTTTGACCGGCTGCGAGGATGCGGCATATTGGCTGATTTTGGCGGGGACTGCGGTAAATGCTGCAATTCCGCCGTTACATGCATGGATGCCTGATGCTTACCCGGAATCAACTGTCGGCGGAAGCGTATATTTGGGCACCTATACGACAAAAGTCGGAATCTATACCTTGCTTCGTATTTTTGCCGGGACAGAGCTTTTGATTTATTTCGGTGTTTTTATGGCTTTGTTCGGTGCGTTAATGGCACTTTTGGAAAATAATTTGCGAAGACTTTTTTCATATCATATTATCAGCCAGCTCGGTTACATGCTTGTGAGCTTGGCACTCGGTACTCCGATGGGCATAGACGGTGCGGTTTGCCATGTATTCGGAAATATTCTCTATAAAGGAACACTTTTTATGTGTGCGGGGGCGATAGAAGCAGCGACCGGAAAACGAAAAATTACGGAAATGGGCGGCTTGTATCGTCAAATGCCGATGACCGCAGTCTGTATGCTGACTGCTTCGCTTGCAATCTGCGGATTTCCGGGCTTTAGCGGATTTGTCAGCAAGGGATTGATTATGAATGCAATTGCTGAATGTGCGTATCCCGCTGTTGAACTGCTCATGCTGCTTGCGAGCGTCGGGACACTTCTTTCGGTAGGACTCAAGGTAAACTATTTTGTGTTTTTTGCAAAGCCCTCGGAGCAAAGCGAAAAAAGCTGCATTGCAGATACTGCGGCGGTAACACTGAATATGCGAGTGGCAATGCTGCTTGGTGCGGCAGCGTGTTTCCTAACGGGAATTTTACCGAAAGCGATGCAAGCTATGACACCGTTTGCTTCGGATGGACAGCCGTATACAGCGGATCATATTACGCAGTATTTGGAACTTTTTGCAGCAGCGGCAATAATATTTGTAATTTGTCTTCCGAAGATGAAACCACACGAAGGTATCACGCTTGATATCGATTGGTTTTATAGAAGACCGTTAAGCTCGTTTATAAATATGCTTTCAAAGGGATATTTACTTTTGGCAAAAGCCTCCCTTCGCATTGCGGCGGACACGGTAAAGCTTGCGAGCGATTTGGTTTGCAAGACGAAAGCTGTGCCGCACGGATTAGAAGACGATGATGTTTTGCAGAAACCGGCAGGAACGCTGCTTGCAAGCAGTACCGTTATTCTTATTGTAATCATAACAGCTGCTTTTGTCTTTCTTAATTAAAAGCCGTTATAAATCAGCACATGCGGAAGCTGTATTTCTGCGTGTGCTCTTTTAATTGCAGAGCTTTTGTGGTATACTGTTTCTATATACGGATTATTCGGGAGGTAAAAACCATGACATA